>CAIWHI010000331.1 GCA_903912435.1 uncultured Bacteroidota bacterium
ATATGCCATCTGCGCCAAAACTCAGTAATAGTTTTACTCTGGTAGGGCGAAAGAAAATTGGCAGGTATTGTAATCCCCATCCATTTGGCAATACCTATTGCCACATCACTATATCCGCTAAAGTCACAATAAATAACAATGGCATAGGCAAACAATGCCACCAAACACTCTACCCCTGTGTGGCGGGCAGGGTCATCGAAAACGTAGTTAATCAAATTAAGGGTGAGGTAATCTGATATGATGAGTTTTTTGAACAAACCTGATACTATGAGGTAAAAACCTTTGGCAAAATCGGCCTGGTTTAGTTCGTAGGGTTTATGCAGTTGGGGTATAAAATCTTTGGCACGCACTATGGGACCCATCACCAGCTTGGGAAAGAAGGATAAAAACAGGAGATAATTGATGAACTTTTTCTCTGGCTCAAACTCTCCCCTATACACATCTATGGTATAGCTAAGGTTCTCGAAGGTATAAAATGATATACCCACTGGCAACATAATGTTGAGCGGATTGATATGGGTGCTCAAAAACTGATTACTAAAGGCTAGAAAGAAGTTGGTATACTTAAAATAAATAAGCAAACCAAGATTTACAACTATACTAAAGAGTAGTAATACTTTCTTGGTTCGTTTATCCTGCTGTTTGTAAATAAGGTTTGACAGCACATAGTCGGCCACTGCGGCTATTAGTACTAATATTACAAACCAACCACTTGCTTTATAGAAAAAATAGAGAGAGAACAGGCTTACAATATAACTACGTGCGAGATTGTGATTCCTGAAAGCATAATAAAGGGTAATGAATATGGCGAAGAAATAAACAAAAAATCCATTATTGAACAACAATGGGTTTTTCGCATCGTATACGAACTGACTCAAAAATGCATGAAAATCAAATGTCATTATAAAAAGTCTATAGCCAATTTTTGAAGATTCCTAATTACTTACCCCTTTTCCACCTAGCCTACATGCCTTATAAAAATCCTTGATAAATGCATCATAAAGCATAGTTCCTAGTATTTCTGCTCCTTTAAAGTTGGGGTGAATATAGTCCTTATTAGCAAGGGCGGGGATCGTATCAGCCCATTTCACTATTGTACCTTCACCACCCATACTGGTATACATGTTGTAAAATGCAGCCTCGTTGGTGCAGGCTAGTTCGGCCTGAATCTTTACCAGATTTTCAATCCCTTTAGCTGACTTCCAGGTATTATCATACATAAAAGCTCTGTCAGCAGTACTAATTATCAGAAATTCAGTATGAGGCATGGCTTTTTGCAATTTCTTTACGACAGGGATAATATGTTTTTGGTACCATGCATAGTCAACATCATCGGGCCTGAACATAAGGTTAGCACCATATTCCAGAATCACGAGGTCATAATTATTTTCATTTTCCAGTGAATTCAGAAAGGCACTATCCAGTTTACCCAATTCAAGTCCTGTTATACCACGGAAGGAGAAATTATCTACCACTACCCCTTCTTCAGGTTCCATAGATAATCCATAAACCGGCACCCTGCTATCATTTACCTTTACTTCTATTTCATGGCTAAATGAGCTATCAAGCAAAATCCTGTTAATCATTTTGCCTGCATGATACTGTTTTTGCTGGCCGTTTACAGTGAGGGAGATTTGTCCACCTGCCACACTACCACATATAAGGCTTTTTTGTAGCGACTGATTGGTATCTTTGAATGATACATCTTTAAGGTCAATCTCGCCATTAGCTGTGAAATAGGTGTGCCCTGATAAAAACAATGGTGCAGAAAGGTCTTTGGTTTTAAAATTCTCATCCTTCCAATCACCTCTCCATTTATGTGTAGCTGTGCTACGGAAATTAGCCACCACCGAATTGGCAGGAATAAACCCTACCCCATACCTACCCCCAAAAAATTGCTGGATTTTTTTACGGAAGGTTTGGCTAAGCAGGTCGCCTTCAATCATACTATCTCCAAACCAACCTATTCTTATCTTTTGTTTTTTACCTTGTTTTAATGCAATTAATTTTTGCATAATAAGTGGGAGGGATGGCCTTGAAGTATCGGTACTAAACCTAACAATAGTTTTGGGTAGAACGTATTTACCATTAGCCTTATCTCCGAATACGGGTGCAGGTCCTTTGGTTTCAGGAGTAGCCGCCATGCCTACACTGGGCATAATTTCTCCGGTTGAGACAGTTGAATTGGATGTTGTATCTTTTTTGGAACTAACAATATCCGAGAGGATACTGATATTGTTTAAACCTAGAATGTCAAGCTGGTATTTGGCAGTTAAAGCAGAGTAAAAAAACAAAATGAATGTAGTCACCA
>CAIWHI010000332.1 GCA_903912435.1 uncultured Bacteroidota bacterium
GGAGAAGGCGTATCACCAGAGGTTTGGGAGGATGATTAAGGGGATTTAAAAGTCAAAAGTCAAAATTCAAAAGTCAAAAGCCGACAGGGAATTTGTTTTGGGTGGATATTATGAAGTAGAAAGTAGAAAGTAGAAAGACCTTCGGGGGTAAATAGTAGTTAGTCGGGCCAGTATTGTTGTTAGTAGATTGATTGGCGGCAAGGTTTCTAAAAATGAAATGATTAGGGTATGAGTTATGGTATGCCTGGGAAGGATTGGAGATTTGGGAAGCATTTTGGTAGATGCTTGGTGGTAGTACTATGGCTGGGTGTTTTTTCTGGTTCCACCAATGGGCAAGGGGTAAAAACATTGCCTGCACTCAATTATCCGGTTTTGGTGAAGAGATTTGATTCCATTTCTAAATCTGTGCCAGACTGGTCTATGCGAAATTCTAAATGGAAGGATTACCTACAGGCATTTCTAACAATGGTGAATAATACCTCTTTTTTGGGGTTAGATGGGCAGCGATACCATTATAACTTTTTATATAAGCAGGTAAAGGATAATGACACCACCAATATCATTATGTCGGATAAAGTTTATTTAGATGGGCTTATTTCCTGGTGTAAGGATATGTACCAGGGGGTGGGTATTGATAATTGGATTAGGAATGATGAGGTAAGTGGCCAATCTGCAGATGTGGATAATGCTTTTATTCTCAATCTGATAGCCAATATTAGCTTTGTTGATTCATTAATGGCTTTGCGACAAAAACTGGAACCTAGAGACACCGCATACTTTAAACTTGCAAGTGAGTTGAAGTGGCAAACCTATCGCAAGGATAGGATAAAAATCGACCAATTGGTATCAAGTGTGAATCTCTACAAATGGATTCACCATTTTAATTTTAACAGTATGATTTTGGTAAACATTCCTGCTGCCCATTTGGACTATTACGAACATGATAGTCTGAAACTGGATATGAAAGTTGTAGCAGGGAAACCTAAAACCAAATCTCCAAGGTTCTCCACATGGTGCTATCAGGTGGTTTTATACCCTTATTGGAATGTGCCTAAGGATATTGCCGTAAAGGAAATTTTGCCAAGGGTTAAACGAAATCCTGGTACGCTGAAATCTATGAATATGGAGGTAATAAGTGCTACAGGAAAGGTGGTTAGCCCGCAAAACATAGATTGGAGTAAACTCAACAATTATAATTTCCCCTATAGTTTCAGGCAATGTACGGGTTGTGAAAATTCACTAGGGGTCATCAAGTTCAACCTAACCGACCCATTTTCGGTTTATTTGCATGATACCAATTATAAGTTAGGCTTTTTAAAAGATACCCGTTTCCTGAGTCATGGTTGCATTAGGGTGGAAAAACCTTATGAATTAGGTAATTACCTGCTGGATAATAAATTAGACAGTAATTTTTTAAAGGCTTGTTATAAGGACAAGGAACCTATTTTCAACGACCTTAAAGAAAAGGTTCCGGTTTTTGTGGTTTATATGCCTGCCGAGTTTGTGGGTGATTCTGTGGTTTATTATAAGGACGTTTATGGTCTATTTAGGTAGTATTTACTACGTTTTTTCTCAATTATAGGTTAGTCCTCTCCATTGTTATTTTATTCATTCATTTGGTCTAATACCTGTTGCTTATAGGGTGTCGTGTTGTTGCATTTGCAATAAATCTATTTGTATATGCTGTGTTTTGGTGTAAAAAATCTCGCCTTAGGGAATTTTTTTATCAATTTTTGTATTTTTCAAAAAACTTGTAATACTACTAATAATAGGGATTTTTATTTGGTATTTATACATTATTCGGGTTGGTAAATGTGCAAACCTAGGTTTGTCCTATTTTGTCCTGTGATTTGATGATTTTTTCATAATGCGCTATTGATGATGTCTTTTTAATTTATGTATTATTATTATATATTAATAATAGGTTAAAAATATGTAGATGATTGATGGTAGTTGGCAAATTTAAAAGTAATTACACATATTTAAGCTATTGAATATAATGCAAAAATATACCTGTATGTATTGGTAAATCATTTTGTAGTTTGGTATTTATACATAATTTTGTTCGGTATTTTTATGGGGTAGTTTAGTATTAATCCCAAAATGCAAACGTATTAATTAAGCAGAATTAAATTTTATATCGATGAAAAATAGTAGAAAGGGGGCATTAGGAATTATTGGTAGATTAAGCACAATTTTAATAGTTGCTACAACCATACTAATGCTCACCACAGACAGGACTAATGCGCA
>CAIWHI010000333.1 GCA_903912435.1 uncultured Bacteroidota bacterium
GCAATGGTAATTGTTATTATGTAGGCAATGATAAAGATGCAATCCTTGTTGATGCAGGTATTTCATGCCGTGAAATTGAAAAGCGGCTTTTAAGATTGAAACTGTCCATTTCTACAATAAGGGCAGTGTTTATTTCCCATGAGCATATCGACCATATTAAAGGTATAGAAGTACTATCTGCTAAGTTTCGTTTACCTGTTTATATCACACCTCCTATGCTAGGTAACTCAAGCCTAAGACTTGATAACCAACTCGTTAATTCTTTCCAAGGCTTCGAACCAATACCTATAGGTAGCCTGCAGGTGCATCCATTTCCCAAAATGCACGATGCAGCCGATCCTTATAGTTTTATGGTGGAGTATAATAGCGTGAAAGTGGGTGTCTTTACAGATATTGGCATTGTCTGCGAAAATCTTATCAGGTATTTCAAACAATGTAACGCTGTATTTCTTGAAGCCAATTATGATGAAGATATGCTGGAAAATGGCCGGTATCCCTATCATCTCAAAAAGCGGATTAGTGGCGATAATGGCCACCTTAGCAATAGGCAGGCTGTGGAGTTGCTAATAAATCATCGCCCACCCGCACTAAGCCATCTATTATTGGCCCATCTGTCAAAGGAAAATAACACACCCGATATCGCGGTAGAATTATTCCAGAAACATGCAGGCAATACCCAAATCATACATGCCTCCCGTTTTAATGAAACAGAAGTTTATAGGATAGTTGGTAAACCGCAATTAAAGCCAAAACCAAAACCTGTAAATGTGGTACAGGCTACTTTATTTTAAGTTTTAATGGCTCCACGGGGAGTAAGGACTTCCCTTTTCATGCCTTTTATTTCTACTACTTTCCAATAAATATAAGTACATACCTTAGTTTTGCAGGCTCATTATTGCTGACTATAATTATTATGCTTAAAACTGATTTTTTAGTTATTGGTTCAGGTATTGCTGGGCTAACCTTCGCTGTTAAAACTGCACGCCGTTTTCCAGATAAAACTATAACCATTCTTACCAAGGCAAATACCGATGAAACCAATACCAAATATGCTCAGGGGGGTATAGCTGTGGTAAATGATCTGGAGCACGATAGTTATGCTAAGCATATTGAGGATACACTAATAGCTGGTGATGGTTTATGTAATCCTGACATTGTTGAGGCTGTAGTGAAAGAAGGTCCAGAACGTGTAAATGAGATAATAGAATGGGGGGCCAACTTCGATAAAGACATTCAGGGCGAATATATGAGAGGAAAAGAAGGTGGCCATTCCGAATTCCGAATTCTCCACTATAAAGACATCACAGGTTCCGAAATTGAGCGTGCTTTGGTTGAAGAAGCAAAGCAATACAGCAATATCAATATTTATAATCACTGGTTTGTATTAGATATTATTACCCAGCATCACCTCGGTTACCTGGTTACTAAAGCTACTCCTGATATTACCTGTTATGGGGTATATGCTTTAAATCTTGAAAATAATTCTATTGAAAAAATATTGGCCTGTTGCACTATTATGGCATCAGGTGGGGCAGGGCAGGCTTACCGCACCACTACCAATCCCCGCATAGCCACAGGCGATGGTATTGCTATGGCTTACAGAGCAAAAGCGCGTATTGAGAATATGGAGTTTATCCAGTTCCACCCCACAGCATTATATGAAGCCGGAATAAGCCCTTCTTTTTTAATTACTGAAGCTGTTAGGGGCGATGGGGGCATTCTGCGGAATAAAGACGGCGTGGCTTTTATGAAATCATATGATCCCCGTGCCGACCTCGCCCCCCGCGATGTTGTAGCCAGGGCTATAGATAGTGAAATGAAGCGAACAGGTACCGAACACGTTTACCTCGATTGCGGGGATATGGATAAACATAAATTCCAGCAACATTTCCCTAATATTTATGCCAAATGCAAAAGCATAGGTATTGATGTGTTTCTTCAAATGATTCCTGTTGCACCCGCCGCCCATTATTGTTGTGGAGGAATTAAAACCGATTCAGTTGGTCGCTCTTCTATTATAAATCTTTATGCCTGTGGCGAATGTTCCAGTACCGGTCTACATGGTGCCAACAGGTTGGCCTCTAATTCTTTATTAGAAGCCCTTGTTTTTGCACATAGGTGTGCTGAAGATATTGCCAACCGAATTGATGATATGCATTTTCATGAAGGTGTTCCAGACTGGAATGCCTCTGGTACCAATGACCCAAGAGAAATGATCCTCATTACCCAAAGCCTAAAGGAACTACAATTAGTAATGAGCGATTATGTAGGTATTGTACGTAATGACATAAGGTTGCACCGTGCCATGAGCCGTATAGATTTATTACACAACGAAACCGAGGATTTATATAAAACTGCAACTCTATCTCCTCATCTATGCGAATTGAGGAATTTGATCACCATTGGTTACCTCATTGTTAAGGGCGCACAATTCAGAAAAGAAAGTAGGGGCCTGCATTTTAATACAGATTACCCTTACAAGAGTGATATATTGCAACAGGTGGTACTTTAACGCTAAAGAGGAAAATAGCCTCGAAAGTCAAAAATTATTAGTGAATAATATTAATACGCCTTAAAGGCAAAAATCCATTACAATGGGCATCGCCCTGGATAGTCTTAATGGCAAGTCTTTTAAGCCCTGTAAGGCTGCAATAGCTTTCGAATGAGAATCAAATTTGGCAATAATTGGCATGCTTTTTGGAGGCCACCAAAAACGCCCCTAACTCAGTAATTTTTGCCTCAATAAAAACTCCAATTGCTCATTAGTAAGCGAAAGTTTATAGTTGAGCTCCTTTTCGTCTATTCTACGTTTATATACTTCATAAGCCTTTGTAATTGTTTCTTCTAGCTCATCTTCCTTCCATGGCTTGGTTAGGTAATGGAATATTTTGCCCTTATTTATGGCATCTACCACTGCGTTCATATCTGCATATCCGGTCAATAAAATACGGGTCGGATCTGGGTATTCATCCAAAATTGATTCCAAAAACTCAACCCCGGTCATATTTGGCATCCTTTGGTCGGTAATAATAACGTTGACAACATTATTTTTTAAGATTTTTATCGCTTCCTCTCCACTAATAGCGGTAAGTACATTATATTTAATGCGGAATACAGCTTTAAGAGAGACGAGATTGTTTAACTCATCATCAACATATAGTATTGTTATCTTAGTTAAACTCATTGGAAACTTGTTGTTGTATTACTTAATAAAATGGTAACTGTTACAAATTTATAAATTCTTTTCTCAAGTGAAAGTAATACATTTTATTTGTAAAATTACTAGCCTGATTTAGAAGTAAAATATTTTCATTTCAATATGAATATTCGTGAATTGTCGGACAATGATATTAAGTCCAGTGAAGCAGATAATAATTATTCGCCCCTATTTTTCCGCATCAGGGGTAATAATAATGAAAGAAAGGAATTAGATTTCCTCATAGCATCTAATACTAATATTAGAATCTCAAATACTATCTATGCCCAGTTAAAGGAATTGGTGAAAACCAGGAAACCCTGGTTACGAATGACCCCGGCAGATATTGATAAAGAAATTGAATTGCACATTAAGGATACTTCATTAAATGATTATGGAGTTTGGGTATATTTTCCCTGGAAACAATCTTTAGTTCATTTATTGGATAAAGAGGAATTTATTGAATTGCGTACTAATCGTAATAAGTACAAAATTACCGATGATGAACAAAACCTGCTTGCAGAAAAAAAGATTGGTATCATCGGTCTTTCTGTAGGGCAGTCTATTGCCTTAACTATTGCAATGGAGCGTATCTGTGGGCAAATAAGATTAGCAGATTTCGATACTGCCGATTTAAGTAACCTAAACAGATTAAGAACAGGTGTTGGAAATATTGGTACCTTAAAAACCATTATCGCTGCAAGGGAAATTTTGGAAATGGACCCTTTCATCGATGTGAAATTGTTTAGTGATGGGGTTACTGAAAATAATATTGATGATTTCCTTACCGCTGATGGAAAACTAGACCTGCTAATTGAGGTATGTGATGGCCTCGATGTAAAAGTCCTTTCTAGATTTAAGGCCAGGGAATATGGGATTCCCGTTGTAATGGATACCAACGATAGGGGAATGTTTGATGTAGAGCGATTTGATTTAGAACCCAATCGTCCTATCCTCCATGGCTTGGCCGAAGGTCTTGATCCAAAATCAATTAAGGGCCTAAGCAACGAAGATAAGGTACCTTTTATTTTGAGCATGGTTGGTGTTGATACTATATCTTCCAGGTTAAAGGCATCAATGATGGAAGTAGAGCAAAGCCTCAGCACATGGCCACAGTTAGCATCTTCTGTTACTTTGGGCGGGGCATTAACTACCGATGTTAGCCGCAGAATTTTACTAAACCATTTCCATGCATCAGGCAGGTATTATGTCGACTTTGACGAATTAATAAAGGACCCTGTCGACCAATCTAAACTACCCGATAATTCACGTTTTTTTGGTCCGGATGAAATGGATGTTACCACCTTAAATCAAATTGCATCTAAATACTCACCATCCGTAAAATCTCTTCCTGTTAATGATAGTTTAATAACAAATCTTTTAAAAGCCGCCGCAGCCGCTCCTTCCGGTGGTAATGCCCAGCCCTGGAAATTCCTGTATAAGGATAACAGGATATTTATTATTCATGATGAGCATTTCTCCTATTCCTTACTCGATTTCAGAAATGAGGGCACCTATATCGGTTTCGGCTCCATGCTCGAAAACATCGAAATAGCCGCCTCTCAACTTAATGTAGGGATTCAGGTAGATGAATTCCCGCTAAAAGATGATTTGCGTCTCATTGCCGTAGTTAATTTTACTGATAAACCCACAATACATGCGCTCGATTATTTGGCTCCTGTTATATTTTCCAGGGTTACCAGTCGTAATGTTGGCGAAAGAACATCAATTTCTGATATTGATAAGCATGCACTTACTGCTGTTGCTAATTCAATACCAGGTGCACTACTTCATTTATTCGAGGATCTAGATACCATTACTGAACTCACAGATGTACTTACCAGCGCCGAAAGGGTAAGATTATTAAATCCCCGCGGACATTTTGATACCTTTATTAGGGAATTGAGGTTCAATAAATTTCAGACTGAAGCTTCAGAAGACGGGATGGATATTAACACACTAAATATGACCAATAGCGAGAAGGCCGGATTGCAAATTGCAAGAGACCCTGCTGCTGTTGAATTCCTTAATAAATTGGAAAAAGGTACTGGTTTTAAGAAAATTTCCAGAAAACCTTTAATGACTGCTTCGTGTTTAGCCGTAGTTAGTATGAACAGAAATGATGCAACCGGTTTTTTACATGGTGGTAGGGTAGTCGAACGGGTATGGCTGGAAGCCAACCATCGGGGTATTTCTTTCCAGCCGGTATCCCAGGCTATATTCTTGCTAAGCCGCTTTAATGCTCATGAGAAATCTGATTTTAATGAATTTGAACAAGCTGAACTGGCAAAAATAAGTGTTGGCTTAAATCAGATATTGCAATTCCCTGAAAATAGATATCCGGTATTTATTTTTAGATTGTTTTTTGCTGAGCAACCTAAAGACAGGGCTTTAAGGCGCCCACTTAAGAAAGTTTTATTTCTTGATTGATTTAGAACTATTAGTGGGTTTCTTTTGCACTAATGGGGACGATTAAAAATAGTTTACCTTTTGATTTTTTTTCGGCAGGATGATAAAGTTAAGGTTATATAGAGCAATTGATGACCCCGATTCATGTTATAAGTTCATAACAGGACATACTCATGTATTGGAGAACATTGGTGTAACCAAACTTTCATCTGCCAATAATGAATGGATGTTTAATCCAAATGTATTTGTTATTATTGTTGAAGACATGGACGATGGCCGGGTTTTGGGTGGGGCCAGGGTTCATATAGCTACCAAAGAATACAGATTGCCTATTGAGTCAGCTACTAATTATCTGGATCCTAAAGTGGTTGATGTTATTGATAATCATATACCAGAAGGAACCGGTGAAATTTGTGGTTTATGGAATTCGCGTGAAGTTGCAGGATTAGGTATAGGTGCTGTTTTCCTTACAAGGGCAGCAGTTACCATATCTACCCAATTGGGTCTTCAATCACTATTCGCCCTTTGTGCTCCTTATACGGTGAGCCTGGCTCAAAACCTGGGATATGTTATTGAAACTTCAGTTGGGAATAATGGTACATTCTATTATCCTAAATTAGATTTGGTGGCTACCTTCATGATTTTGAAAGATGTAGGTTCTCTTTCAGGTGCTTCACCCGAAGAATATGATGCCATTATGCAGTTAAGAGAAAATCCTATTACCGAACGAATTGAAAATTATAGAAAACGGGAAGTAAAACTCCAATATCATCTGGTATTGGAAAAATTTGAA
>CAIWHI010000334.1 GCA_903912435.1 uncultured Bacteroidota bacterium
GTTTAAAAAATTGTTATCAATAAAATTTAACGCGGTTTTTATATCTATAACCATATAAGAAAATGGAGATTAATAATGTCTTATTTTTAAAAATTCACTTAAAAAATCATCGGTATTACATCTGAACCCTATAGCAAATATATTATTAATGCAATAATATATAATTTAATTAAGTATGATTGTTATAGGAAGGAATTCCGATAACGGCAATCCTGCCTATCATTGCCCCAATCACCCGCATTTGGGGCAATGATGGGGCAATGGGAAATGATATATAATATTGATAATCAAATAATTGTGTGAATCATTGCCCCAAGCGGTTATTTTGGGGTTTTGGGGCAATGGGTGGTGTGTAGGGTGGGCTTTGGGATATGGTTTGGGCTTAGGGAAGTTGAATACCTTCAGAGAAGGGGTTTTATTGGCAGTTCCGGATGTCCCTGCGGAACATCGCGGAATAACGCGCAGTTATAAAAAACTGCCGTCAGTACCGCTTTCTGCGGTCAGACGGCAGGTTTTTGGCGCGCATGACCCGGCTCGCCAATTCCCAATGGTCTGACCGCAGAAAGCGGTGCTGACCATTGGGAATTCCATTCTATTTTTGAATGTTTAGAAATATTTTACTGAATCATTATTTTTTGATTGTATTGTTTATGCGCAATGGTTGCTGATAGGCAATTAATACCTCGTGATACATTTAGTGAAACATCAAATTGCTGATTGGTTACTGATGAAAATTCGGGCATTTTTTCATCTGGGATATTTGTAATATTAACTTGTGCTGGTTCTTCCATGTTAGAAGAAATGAAAAATGTAAAAAATCCATTTTTTGGGTTAGGAAAAATACCAATACTCTGATCCTGATTATTTGTATATGTTGCTCTGTTAATTGCCTATTATTAGGGGCCAATATTCTTTTTTATCGCTATCAAGACTGCCAATTTTAAAGCATTATTTGGTAACAATCTGGTCACAGAATAATATTATAGAATTTTCGACCAAATCTCAAATTAATTGTTAAATTTGTTCCCAAAGATGTTAGCCATAGTCGGCTACAGATTTCATAAGCCTTAATCTCTCAATGATCCTTATTGTTTTTCGGTTTACTTTCTTAATTGATTATCTCACGAATATAAATTTTTTTAAACAAACGCTTAGATTATGAAAAACAAGCTTTTCCTCTTTTTAGTTTCATTATTATGCATTGCAGGTAGTAAGCAATCTCAAGCTCAGATTGTAGGCTCATCCAGTTTATGTGTTTCAACAACCATATCACTCGAGGATATCACAGTTGGTGGTGGGTACTGGAGTAGTGGTAACCCTTCTATAGCTACGGTGGGTTCCTTATCTGGTGTGGTAACTGGTGTTAGTATTGGTACTACTACTATTACTTTTGCATTAAATTCAGGAGCAAGGGATGTTAAAGTTGTAAGCGTAAATGCACCAATAACTACCGGACAAAATACGGTTTGTGTGGGTTCAACCACAACACTGATTAACTCTACCCCCGGTGGTTTGTGGGGTACCAGTAACACTGGTGTTGCCTCAATCAATTGTAGTCAGGGCGTGGTAAAAGGTCTTACCGCCGGCACTACCATTATTACCTATACAGTTGGTACCGGTTGTTTCGCCACTACTACTGTTACTGTAATTCAATTAACTCCCAATACCGGATTGCCCCAGGTTTGTACAGGGTTAACAACTAATCTGGCTAATCCTATATCCGGTGGTACCTGGATGAGTGGCAATCCTTCAGTGGCCACTATTGGTTCGTCATCCGGAGTTGTAACAGGTATTATTCCCGGCAATTCCCTCATAACTTATACCTTCGGCCCTGGTTGTCAGACTACTACCGGTATTACAGTTATTTCATTAGGTGCTAATTTCGGCCCTGATAGTGTATGTGTGGGACTTTCCACCCCTTTGAATAATACAACTTTAGGCGGTATATGGACTACCAGCGACCCTACAATTGCAACAGTCTTTTCACTATCCGGTGTAACAATAGGTCAGTCACCAGGAACGGCTATTATAACTTATTCCTTTGGTACAAGTTGTAAATCAATGACTACGGTAAGGGTTACAGATAACCCGGCCATAGTTACTGTATCAGGTGCCGGAACTTTTTGCACCAGCACTACTATTACAGCCTCAGGTGGTGCCGGTGGCACCATATATTTTCAGGGAACCACTAATAATGGAACTTCAACAACAACTCCTTCAACATCGCAGCTAATTACGAAAACAGGTACTTATTATTTCAGGTCACGGTCTGCATCAGGATGCTGGGGACCACAGGCAAGCGTAAATGTTTTGATACCAGAAATTATTGGTCCTAATACTAATTGCCTGGGTTCACTAACGATACTTATAGTTTCAGGCGGTGCCGGATTTTATGGCAGTAGCAACCCATCGGTAGCTACTGTAGGTGCAGGTAATGGGGTTGTTACAGGTGTCTCAGTAGGCACGGTAACAATTACCAATACTACGCCCGGTGGTTGTTTTCTTACTCATACAATGACAGTGGTATCTACTCCTCCTGTAATTTCAGGGCCAAGTAGTGTATGTCTTGGTAAAACAATTCAATTATCTAATGCAGGCCTGGGTGGTACCTGGAGTAGTAGTGCTCCTACCATAGCTACTGTAATATCTACATCAGGTGCGGTTACTGGTACAGCCTCAGGATATGGTACCACAACTATAACCTATACAATGGGTGGTGTTTGTCGCTCATTCTTTACAGTAAGTGTAAATCCCTTGGCACCCATTTCGGTGATAGGCACAAATACGGTTTGTGTTGCACAAACATTACCCCTTACCGACCTTGTTTCCGGAGGGGTCTGGAGTAGTGCTTCTACTGCTTATGCTACTATTAATGCCAGCACGGGGGTAGTTACCGGTGTTTCTCCCGGTACTTCTATCGTGTCTTATTTGTTACCAGGTGGTTGTTTATCCACAACTACAGTAACTGTTAAGATTTTGAGTCCAATTACAGGCCCATCTAGTGTTTGTGTAGGCCAATCAATAACAATGAGCGAAGTTACACAGGGTGGTAATTGGTATAGTTTAAACCCAACACAAGCATCAATAGGTATGGGAGATGGTATTGTTACCGGTATTAAGGCTCCATTTAATGTTCAGCTTTCTTATACTTTAGGTACAGGTTGCATTACAACCACTACTATTACGGTTAACCCACGTATGCCAATTGGTGGCGTATTAAATGTTTGTCAGGGTTTGACTACTTCACTACTTGACTCAGTTTTTGGTGGTACCTGGGCTAGTGCAACACCAGCCATTGCAACTGTCAATTCATCAGGAGTTGTAACGGGTGTAAGTGCGGGAATTGATAACATTACTTATACAACACCAGCGGGTTGTATCACTACCAATTCAGTAATAGTGAATCCGGTAGCACCTATTACAGGCCCTTCAACTGTTTGTTATGGCAGGGTTATGCTATTAAGTAATTCAATAGGTCATGGTACATGGAGTAGTAGTTCAACTACTGTTGCAGCCGTAGGACTCAACACAGGTATTGTAACTGGTATAGCCGGTGCACATACAGCCACTATCACCTATACTTTCTGCACAGGCTGCACAGCTACTACTGTAATTGCTGTTAACCCATTAAATGTAATAACAGGACCCACCAGTGTTTGTGTAGGCCAGACATCTACCTTTTTAAATGTTAATCCGGGCGGTACATGGTCAACTTCCTCTGGTGTGCTTGCCAGTTTTGGTACTGCTACAACAGGTGTTGTATCGGGCATATCAGCAGGTACTACGGTTATTTCATATACGCTGCCTACCGGTTGTATTGCTACGGCTAGTCTTACAGTAAATCCATTATCAGTTATTTCAGGTCCATCAACAGTATGTGTGGGACAAACAATGACACTTACCGATGCTACACCTGGTGGTTTATGGAGTACCGGAGCGCCGTCTACTGCTACCATAGGAGCAACCACAGGTATTGTAGCCGGCGTTACGGGTAATGTAAATGCTACTATTACCTATACTATGGGTACAGGGTGTAAAGCAACCATGGTGGTTTCAGTTAATCCTTTGGCTTCAATAGGAGGTGCCCTAAGCGTATGTGAAGGACAGAGTGTTACCCTGACAGATGCAGTTGCCGGGGGTACATGGACCAGCTTAAGTGCACTTGTTTCGGTAGCAACAACTACTGGTGTAGTAACCGGCGTTACTGCAGGAACAGCCTTAATTACTTATAAATTACCAACAGGATGTACAACGATGTCTGTTAGAACAATTAATCCTTTAGCCATCATTGCAGGCCCATCAAGTGTGTGTAAAGGTCAGACA
>CAIWHI010000335.1 GCA_903912435.1 uncultured Bacteroidota bacterium
ACTGCTTAAACTCCGGAGGCAATATCAAGGTAAAGATACTGCCCTTGCCGGGGGTGCTTTCTACCCTTATTTTTCCGCCATGGGCATCTACTATGGCTTTTACATAGCTTAGACCAAGGCCAAAGCCTTTTACATTGTGGAGGTTGCCGGTGTGGGCACGGTAGAATTTCTCGAATATGCGGGATACGGTTTCGGAGTCCATACCTATGCCATTGTCTTTCACCTTGATAGAAAGCATGCCATTACCTGTATTCAAAGTTTCCAGAATTATCTGGGGTGCCTTTTCAGAGTATTTCATGGCATTATCGAGCAGGTTGAAGATGATATTGGAGAAGTGTACTTCGTCGGCTTCTATAATATGGTTTGTGGCATTGAGTCTTAATTCTAATCCACCATTTTTCTCTTGTATTTGCAGGGCAAGGTTGTCGGCTACTTTCTGTATTACCTGATGGGTATCCAGCTGTTGCAGATTCAGTTTTATTTCTTCCTTTTCAAGCCTTGCAGCCTGTAGAATTTTTTCTACCTGCTTATTCATACGCTTGTTTTCTTCCTTTATCATGCTGCTATAAATCTTTATTTTATCAGCATCATGAATCACTTTTTCGTTGGTAAGGGCATCAATAGCGAGGGATATGGTGGCCAGCGGGGTTTTAAGCTCGTGGGTCATATTATTGATGAAATCACTCTTGATTTCAGATAGTTTTTTCTGGTTGAAGAGGGTGCGCACCGTTACAGCAAATGCCAGGATAATGATAGAGGTAAACAATATGGAGGCCAAAATGATAGACCACATTTGCTTGATGACCACTCCCCTATCCTCAGGTATGATGAGGAATAAGGTCTCCTGATGTACCGAAGACTGGTCGCCTGTAAGGCTGATGGTATTGGCACTGGATATATCCTGCATCTTAAAACCATCTGATGAAAAGACGGTATTTTTGAAAATATCCTCGATACAGAATTCAAATGGCTGCTTGATATTATTTTCAATAAGCACCCCTTCTATTATCTTTTTTAATTCATCGCGGGTAAAAAAGCCCTGGGTAGTAAACCTGCTTTCCAGCTCGTGCTGCTTGCTCACCTTATCGAAAAAGATGGTGCTTTGCTTAGCCAGGAAATGGTTTTGGATTTCTTCTGCCGACTTTTTGAGGGATAGTTCCACCTCACGCTGAAACTCATCATGCTTCAGTTGTATGGCGTTTCTTATCCACGACATCTGAATCAGCAGTATACCTACTACCGAAAGCGTAATGAGCACAACAATTAATGGAAAAACTCTCTTCATTGGGTTACAAATGTACGTTGGCTAGCTTTATGGCCAATTGTGACAATATACGGTTTAACGCTGAATTAAAATAAAAATTGTTAAAAAATGTTTGGGGGAATGGTTAGTGATGTGGGTTTGTTAGTTGATAATGCTTTAAGAATTGGGGGGGGGTATCCGGATAATTATATCACATACCCCTATGCATTGGGGTTTGGCTAAAGCCAATTCATTTTTGGTCTTTTCCCCGATCTAAAGGTCGGGGCTAATAAATAGGTCCTTTGAATATGTGGTAAAAAGTAAGAGCATTATTAGATCCTATTACTTCTAAGGCAAAATATTCACCCATACCCCAACCTCGGTATGCTGGTAAAGCTCATCAATTTCCCTGTCATCTAGGGCTATACAACCAGCAGTCCAGTCTTCTGCTTTAAATACTGCTGATAAAGCCCCTTTACCATTAGGCAGGCCATGAATTTTTATATCTCCACCGGTTGGCTTACCTGCTTTGCGGGCATAAGCCCTATCCCTATCGGCTGG
>CAIWHI010000336.1 GCA_903912435.1 uncultured Bacteroidota bacterium
CAACACAAAGATAATATGAATATTTAAGTTAGCACCATTACTCCAAAGGAGAGGGTGTCGTATCCTGATATTTCTGACAATATTTTTTGGATGCCAGCGTGATTGGCCAAGTCATTTTCAATGAACTTTTGTACAACAAATTTGTTACTCCGATGGGGCCAACGAAACCAAAATATACATTAGCCATTCGCCCGGATATTTTCGTCCAGCGGAATTTATGAGGTTACTACCTCGCTTCCTTTCCGCTTAGTACATAATAATTCACTATCAGTGACATTAACAGGAACATGGCCACCATCTGGTGGGTTTCAGCTATTATTTCGAAAGTACCAAACTTGCCCAACCTTATCATAGGTGCGCTTAATACTGCAAAAATGCCTAGCAAAACCTGAACGACTACAATAATTACAGGCCACTTGGCCGCTGATGCAAGTGCGCTGCCCGGCATAATTGAAACCTGTCTGCGGGTGTGAAAGTACCACGCAATTATCAACCCTATAAGTAAATAAGCAATACCCCTGTGCATAAAATGGATGTTCAGACTAAGGGCAGCCAGGTTTTCATCGCGCAGCATTCCGTTTGAAAATAGGCTGTTGGGTACCAGATAACCATTAATTGATGGCCATGTAGGGGCAGCAACAGCCGCCTTAAGTCCGGCCATAAAAGCACCATACATGAGTTGTATAAATAGAACACCGGTAATTATGAGGGTATAATTTCTTAAGGAAGTATTATGGACTCTTTTTTCTTCAGGTATCAAAAGTTGCAAGGCAAACCATAATGTATAACTAGCCAATATCATAGCTGATATAAAATGGATCGAGAGGGCAATATAGTTTACATGCACATCATCACTATTCAATCCGGTTTTCACCATCAGCCAGCCTATCAGGCCTTGCAATCCCCCTAATAGAAATAAAATGATAAAGGGCCGGATCATTTTTTTGTCGAAGTAATTTTTCAGGAGGAAGTAGACAAAGCCTATGGCAAATACCACACCCAGCATTCGCGCCCAAAACCGATGGAACCACTCCCAAAAAAAGATAGATTTGAAATCTTCAAGGTTATAGGTACTGTTCATTATTTTGAACTGGCCTATTTCCTTATAGCCATTGAAGGCTGCCTCCCATTGGCGGGCATTGAGTGGAGGCAAAAACCCAAAAAGGGGACTCCATTTAGTGATTGATAACCCAGAACCTGTAAGCCTTGTTACACCACCCAACAAGGTCTGGATAATAATCATTACTACCCCTGCAATAAGCCAGATGGCAACGGCTCGTTTCTTATTCGGTTCCACTTCCTGAAATTTATGCAAATGTAACTTAGTACCACAGGAATAGGAATATCAGGCAGCGGTTATTTGTCTATTTAGGTATTTGGATATTGAATAAGGAACATTGAAAAAACAAAGTCCATCATCTGTATATATACTCTTTTTGCAACCCTCTTTACCATTCCTAATTTGAAGGAATAATAATTTTTGCCCGCTTGTTTTGTGGCTTGCCTAAAAGTAAAATACCTTCGCCTATTGTGGGCTATCGTTAATCAAAGTCCGCAGGAACAAGATACTAATGGACAATAATTGGGAACATATACTGGAGCGTGACGCACTGCTAAGTGCACTCGTAGTCAATCCCAATGACACGGAAGCCTTAGTGGACCTGGCCAACCTGCTCGAAGACCATTTTGCAGATTATGAGGGAGCCCGGGAACGGTATGAACAGGCCCTGGAAATAGACCCTTATGAAGAAGATGCCCTGAATAACCTGGCCTTGCTACTCCAGAATAGATTCTCACAGTTTGATAAGGCAAGAGAACTTTATGAAACAGCAATGGTGATTGACCCTGCCGATTCCAGGGTGAATAATAACCTGGGCAAATTACTGGAGGAACATTTCAAGGAATTTGAATTGGCCAAAACCCATTTTGAAAAAGCCATAGACTCCGACCCGTTTTTTACTAATGCTTACCTAAATCTTGGCAAGTTATACTACAGGCAACTCCCTGATAAACAGAAAGCAAAGACATTATTTGAAACGGCTTTAGATATTTCGCCCGACGACCAGGAAACTATGTTTCATTATGCCAGCATTTTGGCTGATGAATACGAAGACTACCAGGCTGCAAGAGAACTGTATGAAAAAATTATAGAGCTGGACCCAATTGACGAGGTTACCCACATGAACCTGGGCAACCTGCTTGATGACCATTTTGCTGACCCTGAAGGCGCTAGAGCACATTACCATAGAGCACTGGAGATTGCGCCTAAAAACTCAATGGTGCATTTTAATTTGGGTATCCTCAACAAAAGATTGAAGAATTTTGAGGAAGCCAGGAAAAATTTTGAAGAAGCAATAAGATTAAAGCCAGACTATATTAATGCACTTTGTGCACTTGCCAGCTTATTAAATTATCATCTTAATGAGCGGGAACTTTCATTGAAATACTATCACCAGGCATTAGAGATTGAACCTAATGATACAGAAATAATGTATGATTTGGCCGAAGTGCTTGAAGACCAGGAAGCATATACTGAGTCTAGAAACGTATTGAGTAAGATATTAGAAATTGCGCCCAATGATATAGGCGCATTGATATCGCTGGCAAATTTGATTGATGACGAATTTCCCGATAAGGAAACAGCAGAAGCACTTTATCAAAAAGCGCTCCCACTAGTTGATGAAAAAGATAATGCTGGGGTGCATTATAATTATGGATTACACTTGAGAAGAGGTGGCAAAAATGATGAAGCTAGAATCCAATACCTGCTGGCCCTTGAAAAAGACCCTACAGACTTACCTCCCCTATGCAACCTGGCCAATTTGCTGGCAATTCATTTTAAGGAGTTCGATTTGGCTTTAGAATATGTCACACAAATATTAGCACTTAACCCCACCCACAAACAGCTCATCAACTATGTAATACCTACACTTAAGGCATGCAGCAAATTTGATGAGATGAGGTTGCAGTATGAAAAAATACTGGAATCGGAACCTGACAACGTAACTGCATTGATTGGCCTGGGTGACCTTATTGATGACCATTTCCCTGATAAGGACACTGCTAAATCATACTACCATAGAGCCATAGCCCTGGAGCCTGAAAATGCCAAGGCCTACTTCTACCTCGGTTTCCTACACAAAAACCTGGGTGAATATGATGAGGCAAGAAAGAACTACGAGGAAGCACATAAGCTTGACCCTGAATACGAAAACGTAATATCTAGCCTTGCAAATTTATTATCAGATTATTATAAGGATTATCCCAAGGCTATAGAATGGTTTGAAAAATACCTGGAACTGGTACCTGATGATAC
>CAIWHI010000337.1 GCA_903912435.1 uncultured Bacteroidota bacterium
GGGGGTATCGGCTTATGGCTCAAAAAAAATTGTAGGGTTGATTGCCCGTAAAACTACCACCTATCACAACATTGTAATTAATGACCCATCGGTAGATACAGGGCTGGATAATCCGGAATGGAAAGAGCGAATCATAAGGACAGATTCGGTATCTAAAAAAAGTGAAGACTGGTGGCAGAAGAACCGTCCGGACACACTTACAAAGACAGAGAAATCAATACATAAAATGGTGGACACCATTTTGTCGATGCCTATTACCCAACACTACATCAATGTAGTTACATTTTTATCAAGTGGTGTAAAAGATGTAGGACCAATAGAGTTGGGACCCTATTGGTATATTTACAGTAATAACCCCATAGAGGGAGACAGAGTGCGTATATCTTTAGGAACACCCAGAACATTGAATGACCTACACATCAGTGTGTATGGGGCTTATGGATTTAAAGACCAGCAGTACAAGTATGGATTGGAGGGGAAATGGATTATCAAACGGAAGCCATGGACCTACCTATATGGTAATTTTACCCATGATTTAAGTCAGGGTATAGATAACTTTGACCATGTGCGCTCTGACAATATATTCAGCAATTTGGTGCGTAAACCGGGCATCCCGTGGAAGCAGGCATTTGTGGATAAGCAACGAGTGGAGTTCTACAAATTATATTTCAGTGGATTTAGTCATACATTTATTTTCCAGCATACTAATTATACACCATTTGCACCATTGCCCTCAACGAATATTTTTGTTGATAAAAATGGTGAAAATGCGAGCAGTGCGCTCAGTACAGACTTTGGGTTGGAGTTGAGATATGCTTACAAGGAAAAATACCTTGACGGGAAGTATAAACGCGTAAATGCAGGAACCAAGTATCCGGTTTTTGATTTTATTATTACGAGCGGGGTTAAGAATGTATTTAATAGTGCCTATAATTACCAAAAGATAAACCTTTCTATAAAGGAAGATATAAATGTGCCACCATTCGGGCATATTAGTTACAATATATTCGGGGGCAAGTATTTGGGTACACTACCCTATCCTCTTTTGGAAGTGCATCCAGGTAATGAGTACATGTATTATGACAATCATGCGTTTGAAATGATGAATACATACGAGTTCATCAGTGACCAATTTGCAGGATTTAATTTTGAGCATGGATTGGGTGGAGGAGTATTCAACCACATCCCATTACTAAAGAAAATGAAACTGCGCCAATTCTGGACAGCTAAAGGTATTATAGGTTCACTATCGAATGAGAATAGGGCATTGAACCTGAATTCAGGCTATCCATTCAGGACTCTGGAAGGAACACCATATTTAGAATTGGGTACGGGTGTATCGAATATCCTGAATATTTTAAGATTAGACTTCGTATGGCGTGTTATGCCTAAACCAATTTCGATTGAATCAAAATCGAGGTATTTCGGTATATTTGGGAGTATGCAATTTGAGTTTTAATTTCTGTGCAGATGCCTGAAAAGATTCCTGACTTAAAGCAATTTCTTGATAAAAAAGCAGCGTTGTATAATAAGGTGTCCTTTATAAAAAATGACCCCATTTCAATTCCACACAGATTCACGAAGAAACAAGATATAGAAATAGCCGGACTATTTGCTGCAGTACTTGCATGGGGTAATAGAACAACTATTATCAACAATGCAATTAAGATTATGGACCTGATGGGCAACCAACCTTATGATTTTATTATTAACCATAAAGAAACAGACCTTAAGCCATTTGTCA
>CAIWHI010000338.1 GCA_903912435.1 uncultured Bacteroidota bacterium
CAATGGTATTATATCATATATAACATGTTACATGAAGCTAAGCAGATAAGCCGGTATTCAGTCTCTGATTTTATAAAGCATTTATATGAGATAAAAAAAGTCAGCATTAATGATGAATGGTATCCAGCACCACAAATAAAGGCAACAAAAACACTGTTGGAAAAATTAAATATATCGATTACGTAACTTGGCTTCTGAGTTAGGGATTAAAACCAAAAATTAACTTTATGAAAAAAATCTTTGCCCTTTTAATCGGTTTTGGTGCGCTACAGGCTAGTGCCCAAATGGATAGTTGTAATGTATTCCTTAAGGGAAATTATGTAGAGGTAGGTATATCACCTACCGGTAGTTTTGGATCCAGTACACCGGCACCCACGGGTTATCATCCACATGGTGCTCTTGCCGGAAGTACATACCGCCCATGTTCAGTAGGGTCTAGCGGACAGTTTTTAGGATTTGTTTGTGATCCTGAAATGAATGGATGGACGGTTGGCACACCGGCATATATGGGTGACTACTTTCTGCCAGGTACCCCATTCGAAGGTTGGGAAATACAAGTGGATACCAATCATAGTCAGCAATTTAATATGACTGCAGGCGGCTTTACAGGTTCATGCACAGGTTCTAATATCTCCTATTCATCTACCGGTGGCTCTGTAAGTTCTACCTGGCAGGGTAATTTTGATAGTTTGCAAATCACTCAGGTGACAACGCTTGATTCAGGGGCTTTGTTTTTCAAAATGAGTGTTACCCTTACAAATTTATCAGTATTGGGTGTAAACAATATTTATTATTTAAGAACTTTAGACCCTGATAATGACGAATCATGGCCAGGTGGTGGTTTCTATACTGCCAATACGATTATGCATCAGGGGCCAGATACTACAGTTGTAACTGCAACAGGTGTTACAAGTGCAAGCACAATGATGGCTCTTGGTTCATTGGATACTAATTCAAGATGTCTTATTTATTCTACATGGCCACTAACCTCATCGGTAGATTTGAGTACCTTATATAATGGTACCTATGCAGCTACCTATGCTACAGGTGCGTCTTATAATGGCGATTATGCCATCGGTTTAGTATACAAAATTCCTCATCTGGCTACTGTAGACAGTGCATCAGACAGTGTTTATCGCACCACTACTACCTATTCACGTCATCCTGCCAATTCAGTAACATTCAATTTTTTCTATGCTTTTACCCAGGTAGGTGTAGATTCAGCTCTTAGTGTATTGGGCCGTGCCACTAGTACTTCAGGTAGTTTGAAGGTAAAAAATGTCAATTCAACATCAGATGTAAAGGTTTATCCAAACCCAACGAATGGCCAGATTAATATTGCCGGGTTAAGTGCCGGCGATGCAATAGCATTAGTTGATATGATGGGAAATCAAATGCCTATTCAGGGTGCAATTAGTGGTGCTGGTAATGATATTTTCTCTCTGGCATCAGTACCTGTAGGTAATTATATACTTATAGTAAAAGATGCAGATAATGTAGTGAAATCAAGGGTAACGGTTTCAAAACAATAATTAATTCATAGTTTGTTTATGAGAACGGCAGGTAGTGTACCTGCCGTTTTTGATTTTATTTGTATCTGGAATTTAAACCTGGATTCATAAGTTTTCGAAATAAAACAAAACCTTCGCTTAATAATATTACCTTGAGAGGCAAAATAGATACAAATGAAAAAATTTTTACCGGTTTTAAGTATTGCCCTGTTATTGTTTCAAAGTTGTTTAAACGGACAAATTAAAAACGGTATTTATAAAAATGACCAGATAGAAAGCAAAATAAGGAAAACTATTAATGCAAATAATAAAATTGCCTATTCAGCAATAAGTGATGGAAAACTGGATGGACTGGATGGGATAATATGGGATTCATTGAAAATGAACCTCAATGATGAATTTAGGAACAAGTTTATTCCACAGATGTCGAGGATTATGAAGGGGAAGACCTATAAAGTCTATGCTGATATATATGTGCAAACAGTAAAAGAACATGACTCATGCAGGATTGAGGCAGGGGAGGGTAATAACAAATGGGAAATGAAAATAGCCACTCGTACTAAAGAGACTTACCTGTCAATGTTAATAACAGGCGATACACTCAATGAAGTGATGCTAACCCTGGTTTATGAGAAAATTGGTGGTAAATGGAAATTGTGTAATGTAATGGGAGAGGATTTTAGTTTGACAGGTAAGAATGCATTGGACTTATACCACTATGCCCAGGAACTGGAAAAGAAAAATTATCTTATGGACGCTGTTAACTATATGTCTTTAAGTAATCATTGCCTACATCCTGGAGGACAGTATTTTTTGTATGCTCAACAAAAAGAAATAAAAGACTATACCGATTCCTTAACCAAGAAGGCAATGGCCATTTTCCCTTTCCCTTACCTTATGGAGCAGGTAAAATCAATGCCAACAGTTGTAAACCTGCATTACGAGGTGTATGAACATATATTTGTGCCATTTATAGCCTACCAGTCACATTATTATGTAAAAGATACAGTAGCATTGAAAAATGAAAATGATGAAATCCAATCTAAGATAGGCACTATTTTCCCTGGCATGGACAAAATTCATAAGAACATACTATATCGTGTTTATAACGACCTTCCACAAGGGAATTCAAATCCTCCCTACTATGGATTTATCCAGAAAATAAATTGAGATTTTGTAAAAAAATAAGAAAAAAATCCTTATATTTATATTTTAATCAGATAATTTAGATCGTCTTTTTCCGAAAAATGGAAATTAAAATCCTTTTTTGGAAATGTTCTGAAAACGGGGAATTAATATTATTTCAGGAAAACCTTAACAAATTCTAAGCATTTTGTGGATTTGTCAATCATAGTGTAATAATTGATTAAAAACAAAATCCCCATAATAATCTTAATGACTATTATGGGGATAAAATATGAATGGGAGGGTATTACCAATATAAGTATTACCTTCTTGATTACTTATCTGCTCTTCTTCTTTGTTAATGCGAAATACTCCTCTGGATTAATGATATTAAATAGCACAGACTTGTTAATCATCATATCTCGGAATGAAAAGTCTATATTTTCGTCATTCGAGTAGCCCGGAAGGGCAGATTGATGAGCTTTTTTACGTTCTGGCATAGCATATTGCTCCATCATGCGCATTATTTCTTGTACACTTTCCATATTTTTATTAGTTTCTGAGGTGTTTTTGTTTTGGTACCTATGCATATTGCATTCTATTATCAATAAACTAAAAAAGCATCATAAAGTTATAATATTGGTTTGGTATAAACAAATCAATAACAAAGAAGTGAATAATTTTATTTAGAAATTACTCCAAACGGCCTGTTTCTTTTTCAAAATGGGCTTTTTGTGCCTTGAAATTGTAAATGAGAAAATGTGCTGTTCGCTTTCTTTGCCATACTAAACAATGTCTTTTGTTTGTTGACATTAGGTATTAATCAAACGACGTGCCACAAATAATTTTGTAATGCATTGCCAGCTACATGACAGTGAGCGTTTTTTTTGAATTACTAACGGCGGTGGATAAATTTTGGCACCCAATTGCCTACAATAAATTATTTTGCAGTTTATAATTTTTTCCGGGGACCATAAATGGATGAACAACAGGAAATTACCGGGCATGGCGCGGTAATGATTAATGAAATGTATGAAAGCTGGTTTCTGGAATATGCCAGCTATGTAATACTTGAAAGGGCGGTGCCGGCTATAGAGGATGGATTGAAACCAGTGCAACGCCGTATCCTTCATGCAATGAAGGAAATGGATGATGGCCGCTTTAACAAGGTTGCCAACATCATAGGCCAAAGTATGCAATACCATCCCCATGGCGATGCATCTATAGGTGATGCGATTGTGGGTATGGGCCAGAAAGACCTGCTTATAGAAACCCAGGGAAACTGGGGTGATGTGCGCACCGGCGATAGTGCGGCAGCGGCCAGGTATATAGAGGCGCGCCTGTCTAAATTTGCTCTTGAGGTAGCCTTTAATAATAAAACAACCGAATGGCAGTTGAGTTACGATGGTCGTAAAAACGAACCGGTAACACTACCTATGAAGTTCCCATTGCTATTGGCACAGGGCACTGAAGGCATAGCAGTGGGCCTTAGTACTAAAATATTGCCCCACAATTTTTGTGAACTATTAGAGAGTGCGATAAAGCACCTGAAAGGCAAACCATTTGAACTATTTCCCGATTTTATTACCGGTGGTATGATTGATGTAAGTAATTACAACGATGGTGCCAGGGGAGGCAAAGTGAGGGTTAGGGCAAAAATAGAAGAAGTTGATAAAAAGACCATTGCTATAAGGGATGTGCCCTATGGTATCACCACCTCGCAACTGGTAGATAGTATCTTAAAAGCCAATGATAGTGGGAAAATAAAGATTAAGAGTGTAACCGATAATACGGCTAAGGATGTGGAATTGGCTGTGCAACTGGCACCTGGTGTTCCTACCGACCAAACTATTGATGCTCTTTATGCATTTACAGATTGCGAAATAAGTATTTCACCAAATGCTTGTATCATCATAAAGGATAAGCCACACTTTGTAGGGGCAAGCGACTTGTTGAAACATTCGGTAAACCATACCAAACACCTGTTGCTGCGTGAGCTTGAATTAAGACTCAATGAACTGAATGAAGACTGGCATTACTCCTCACTTGAAAAAATCTTTATTGAAAAGCGTATCTACCGCGATATTGAAGAGCAAACTACCTGGGAAGGTGTAATTAAAGCTATTGACGATGGATTGGCACCTTATAAGCCACTGTTCAGGCGGGTAGTGACACAGGATGATATTGTAAGGCTTACCGAAATTAAGATTAAGCGCATAAGTAAGTATGATGCGTTTAAGGCCGATGAGCATATAAGAGGGGTAGAGAATGAGATAGCCAGGGTGAAGAATAATATTGAGCACCTTAATGACTATGCAATTAGCTATTACGAAAACCTCCTGAAAAAATACGGCAAAGACCACCCACGCCGCACAGAGATAAGGCCATTTGAGACCATACAGGCTAATACGGTAGCTATTGCCAATACCAAGCTTTATGTAAACTATAAAGAAGGGTTTGTAGGTTCAGGATTAAAGAAGGATGAATTCTTGTTCGATTGTTCTGACCTCGACCAGATAATTGTTTTCCGTAAGGATGGTAAAATGGTGGTGACTAAAGTATCAGACAAGACATTTGTGGGTAAAGACATTATTCATCTGGCAGTATTCCAGAAGAATGATGAACGAACGACCTACAATATGCTTTATGTAGACGGGAAGTCGGGCATTACCTATGGTAAGCGGTTTAATGTTACCGGCATCACCCGAGATAAGGAATACGACCTTACGAAGGGTAACCCTTCAAGCAGGGTATTGCAATTCTCGGCCAATGCTAATGGTGAGGCCGAAACAATTACCATAACACTCTCGCCGGGTAGCAAGGCCCGCACAAAGGTGTTCGATTTCTCTTTCGAAGATTTGGAAATTAAGAGTCGTAGTGCCCAGGGCAACCAGGTAACTAAGTACCCGGTGAGGAGTACTAAATTCAAAGCTAAAGGGCGTTCCACATTGTCGGCACCTAAGATATGGTATGATGATACCATAGGCAGGCTCAATAAGGATGGCAATGGTATACTGCTGGGTAGGTTTGATGAGAAAGACCGGATAATAGTTTTCTACAAAGAAGGCAATTATGAGCTTACTGATTATGAACTGACCAATAGGTATGATAATGATCATATTGTGCTGATTGAGAAATTCAATCCGGCTAAGGTGGTTACAGCAATTTACTTTGAGGCTAAGTCCAAGCATTTTAATGTGAAGCGCTTTCTGATAGAGAGTCAAACATTAAAGAGTAAGTATACCTTTATTAAAGAAGGTGAGGGTAATTATCTTGAATTGGTAACTACTATTCAGGAACCTATAGTAACGGTAGTATCGGGCAAGCGGGCCAATCTGAAAGAGGAAGTGATACCACTGCATGAAACTATAGATATTACAGGTTGGAAAACAATAGGTAGTTTCCTGGTGGGTGAGGATATGAAAGACATTTCGTTAGTGGCCGAACCAACTGACGAAAACAGTGAAAAGCCGGGGCTAACATTATTTTAGGTAATCATTTTTTTTAAAACTTAAAAGATGGCTTACCTTCACAAAGAATTACGAATAGTTTAATTGATAAATGAAAAAGACAGAACTTGAAATTGTTGCTTTGTCCCATAGCATAACACAGACTCA
>CAIWHI010000339.1 GCA_903912435.1 uncultured Bacteroidota bacterium
CCTAACCTGATTCCTGAGTTCATTAACAATGTGGAGTTCAGCTATACAAAGGCTAGCAAAAAGGGTGATAACATCATTTTTAGTGCCTATTATGCCTATACCCAAAACCTGATACAAAAAATTACCCGCCCATTATACGATAGTGAGGCTGTGACATTTGGCGTACCTAAAAGCAACCTATATACCTCACCTATCAACATAGCTTCAGGTGCCACATTTGGCCTGGAAGGAACCGGACACCTGCAAATTTTGCCTATCTGGGATGCAACCCTGAATCTTAACTTCTTCCAGAACCAATTGCTGGTGGGTGATGTAGATACTACTTACCGTAGATATCTTACCGACAATAGCGGTTTCTCCTGGTTTGGTAAGTTTAATACCACAATTAAATTACCCAAAAACTTCTCCTTACAGATAAATGGCAACTACGAATCACCTAAAGTAATAGCACAGGGCAACCTGAAAGAAACCTATTGGATTGATGTGGCGCTCAAAAAGAGTTTCTGGAAAAACAAAGCCAATCTGGTCATCAATTGCTCCGATATCTTCAATACTCATACCTATGTTATTGACTACAACCTTGCCTCCTACAGCGAGAGTATCAACCGTATAAGGGAAAACCGTATAGGCAATATTACCTTCACCTACCGTTTTGGTGGGGCTGATAAAGGACCTGGAGCTAGAGGGAAAGGCAGGGGCGATGATAAGAAAAAAATAGGACCACCCAATGACGAGGAAAGGGAAAAAAACCTGAAAGAAGGAGATGATAATGACCAGGGTGGCGGTGGAAATGGCGGACCAGGTGGCCAAAAGAAAGATAAGTAAGGATGTTAAAAAATTCACTCCCTAAAGTTTTGGCATTATATTTGAACCATTAGTTTTGTATTATGAAAAGAACGAAAATCACAGTCCTGGCAATTGCCTTTTCTTTTGGCATATTTAATTTAGGCCATGCACAGATTCTTAGGGAATTTGTGAAAGATGCAGGCCAGCAAGTAAATAAATATAAAGGCAAAACCAACTCCAAATCGAAATCCGGAATCACACTTCCTCTTACAGAAGGTGAGGTATCTGATGGTTTGAAACAAGCATTGCAAATTGGTGCTCAAAATGCTACAGGTAAAGTATCTGCAGTGAATGGTTTCTTTGGTAATGCACTCATAAAAGTGCTGATGCCACCAGAAACTAAAAAAGTGGAAAATACCCTGCGCCAGATAGGCCTGGGCGACCATGTAGACAAGGCAATTCTCACTATGAATCGTGCCGCAGAAGATGCCTCAAAACAGGCTGTGCCTATATTTATAGAGGCTATAAAAGGAATGAGCATTACAGATGCCATATCTATCCTAAAAGGCAATAAAGACGCTGCCACACAATACCTAAAGTCAAAGACAACTGCACAACTCACAAAAACTTTCCGCCCTGTAATAGAAGAGTCGCTGGATAAGTACAATGCCACCAAATATTGGGCAGATGTATTTAATGTATACAACGACCTACCAACTACCTTCAAAAAGGTAAATTCAGACCTTCCAGGCTATGTTACTGAAAAAGCCCTCAATGGCCTGTTTATTTACATTGCCGACGAAGAAGCCAAAATCCGCAACAACCCAGCCTCCCGTGTTACCGACCTCCTGAAAAAGGTATTTGGATAATATCTGCTACAGAAATTATATTTACTCCTCCAAAACCAGGTTGGTTTTGGAGGAGTTTTTTTTGTGGGGGGATATTTATCTACTCAACCCCTAATGCCATTTTAACGGAGGTAAAGAACTCATCTAATTTAACCGGAAGACCCCAACTTTGCTTAAGCCTTAAATCCTCAATATAATTTTTGCGGTATCTAATTACAACTCCATGATTTAGAAATAAAACATTATTTATCATATGCCAAATTTCACCAAGTAATTTTTCATCTTCGATATTTTGATTAGGAATAAACCTATGCGTTATGTCGTCATATTCAAAATACTTATCTGGAGAATAATCTGCCAAATCTGGTTTAATTTTTGATATAGGATTTGTACCCGACTTGCGCTCATTTATTGTAGAATGAATCATAAATAAATTATCCCAATTCCAATATTTGTCTTTTTTGTCCAACGGGTCAAAATGTTCTAACTCAGCCAAATGATCCTTCTTAGTAGTTGTAGGATCTGTTTGCTTTTTTAGATATCTACCCTTTGCCCATCTATCGTCTTTATAAAGGGCAGGAATACAAATATACATTTCGGTATATGCACAAACCCCACCCTGGCATTTAAACAAATTCATAATAACATCATCATAATAGTATCTGTAGTTACCATCATGGGGCGGTTTCAATTTATCAATCCATTCTTTATACTTTGTTGATACTATGGTGGCAGGTGATTTATCTATCTTACGCATACAGTCTTAATCCCATTTAGCAAGTTCCCACTTAGATAGTTCCTTAGATAAATAACTTATACGCTTTATAATCTCCTTTGCCTCATCGCTGTCTTCCTTACCCAGCTTCTTTAACTTCTTATACTTTACATTTTTTGAGGCTAATTCATCCAGTAAAATTTTCCGATCGGGGCTACCATCATCCTCCATGTCGAAAATGCGCTGCAAAATATCATCCCAGCGCATATGCTTAGGGTTCCACTTGTAATTATCTACATGGTTTTCACCCTCATAATACTGCTCCCTATAGATATATCCCTCCTTATTAAACTTCAATTCCACAATCTCCCATGGCTCAAAATTCGAGGCAATAATAGGCGAATGAGTGGCATAGAAAAACTGGCAGTTATCCGTAAGTTTAGCATAGTAATCAACTATAAACCTTTGCATATCTGGGTATAGCGAACGTTCTGGCTCATCAAATAATACAACTGAATGCTTTGGTTTTAGTAGATATAATGGTAATGCACTTAAAATAACTTGCTTTGTACCTGTGCTCCATAGCCCATGTGGGATTTCATTACCATTAAAATCTTCAACTTTGATAAAGCCAATATCTTCCTTGCTTTTAATATCTAAATCTGTTTTTACCCTTAATTTAAATGGCAACAAAAGTGGATTCAAACAATTCTCAGCAATATCCTCAATTGGATTAAACTCTACTTTCTTAAAATCTTCAAGATTCTTCAAAGCTTTTTGAATTATCTCTAAACTATTAGAAGACTGTTCAACCGTTTTGGAAATTTCTTGCCTTATTTGTAATTCACGTTCTTGATATTTCTGAATTTTCACCAACAATAAGCTCCAAACTGAAGCTACCTTTTCTAATCCAAAATCGATAAACAAACTATCTTTTAATTTGTATTCAGTTCCAAATTCAATATCAAAATTTAAAGTTGCAGGAAAATATATAGATTTATTCGATACATCTGTAAGCCACTTAGAATAGTAATAGTCACTTATTTCAATTTCTAAAAGATTCTCTAAATCATCTTTCCAATTTCCAAGACTAAAAAAACCAAACATATCATCAATTGTCAGATTTGCTGAATATTGATTTTGTAGACCAAAAACTATTTTAGCATTCAATTTATTTTCAAAATCAACATTACTCAATTTTCTAATAAATCTTGTACCATAATCATAAATAAACTTCGGAATCAACTCTAAAAGACTTGTCTTCCCCGTACCACTTTGCCCAATAAAGCACACCTTATCCAAAGGCTGTCCTTCTTTGGTATGGCCTTTAGGGTAGGTAAGGTCAATGGTCAGGTCTTTGAACTGGTGAAAGTCTTTTATTTCTATTTTCGTAATTTTCATTTGGAAAATTTATTGCATAAAGATACTTAACCAATGTGTATTGGCAAACTGATTTACAATTGTATATCCCCTATATAAAACTACCAAAAAGCCAAAGAAAATACCTTTAGCCCACTTTTTGAAATTTGCAATCAAGCACCCGCATCTTGCCTGCGTTGTCACCCCTCTTTTTTGGAGAGGGGCCGGGGGTGAGGCCACTAAAACCCACATACAAAAATCCCGCCCCACGGTCTAGCATCCGGAGGCGGGAATTCAAACTTAAACACACAATCAACAAACGCTATTTAACCAGCTCTACTTTTTGTCTGTAAGTAGTACCGGCTGCTATTACTTTAATAATATAAGTACCTGAGGCCTGTTTGCTCAAATCGAGATTAACTTGGCCTGAATGGATAACAGACATGTATTCCACTACCTTGCCCATTACATCGGTCACAAGTATCTCTGCCTCATTGGCCATGGCAAGTAATTCAAGGGTAATTAATCCTCCTGACGGGTTAGGATAAATACGAACCACTCCTGCAACAGGTGAGATTGCTACACCTACATTACACTCTGCATGAGATTTTACCCTGATATTCCAGGTAATAGTTCCAGTACCACAAGGAGTGGCATCTGCCAGGGTAATGGTTGCAGTACCTGCTGCAATACCTGTAACAACCCCTGTTGGGCTAACTGTTGCCACGGAAGTATTAGAACTATTCCAGAAGCCACTTATACTTAGAATATTGACTAACCCAATGGTATCACCCACACAAACTGAATCATTACCAATTAAGGTATCCGCCACTGGCAGTCGCCCTACACTTACTTCAAATGTGGTATCGGCAGTACCACAAATATTAGTAACTGAATAGCTCATTACTACCAACCCTACTGATACTGGCGTCACAATACCAGTAGTAGAACCAATTGTAGCTATAGATGTACTTGAACTATGCCATATACCGCCACTCACTGTTTCTGTTAAGGTGTCTGTTGAACCCATACACACCAAGGTATGCCCACTTATTACACCTGCATTTGGAGCTGGGTTTACTGTAACCACACCAGTAACCCTACAGCCTGTAGGCAATGTATAAGAAACAATAAGGGTACCTGGGGTAACCCCTGCTGTAACGACTCCTGAGGTAGAACCAACAGTTACGCTCAGTGTATTGATTGTAAACCATGTACCACCAGCACTAGCATCAGTAAGGGTGATGGTAGCTGATGGACATACACTCGTAGGTCCACCTATTGAAGCAGGCAATGGATTAACCGAAATACTACGTGTTACTATACAGCCAGTACCCACCGTATAAGTAAGGTTGGCTGCACCTGCAGCTATACCACTTACCACGCCCGTTGTAGAACCAATAGTTGCAATCGTAATATCGCTGCTTGTCCATGTACCACCTGTAGTCGCATCAGTAAGGGTAGTTGTAGAGCCAGCGCATACACTTGATGCACCACCAATTGAAGCCGGTAATGCATTCACTGTAATGTGGGCAGTTGCAAAACATCCTGTACCCAATGTATAAGATACTGTTGCAGAACCACTGCCTACACCAGTCATAACACCAGTTGTTGAACCAATACTTGCTACGGCAGTATTACTGCTTGACCAGTTGCCTCCTGTAGTATCATCTGCCAATGTAGATGTAAGACCTGCACATATGGTTGTCGTACCTGTTATGGCAGCCGGCGTTGGGTATACCCACATACCACGGCTCGTGCTACATCCAGTAGGCATAGTATAAGATATAATTGTAGTACCTGCGCTAAGTCCGCTTACCAAGCCTGAAGTTGACCCAATGGTTGCAGTAGCTGTACTTGAGCTAGACCATGAACCACCAGTCAATGAATTTGTCAAGGAAGTTGTTGCACCAGTACAGACTGTAGTATCACCACTTATAGCCCCCGGAACTGGATTAACTGTTACTACTGTAGTTGTGCTACATCCTGTAGCCAAAGTATAGGTAATTGTTGCTACACCTGATGATACCCCACTTACTACTCCGGTAAATGTATCAATTGTAGCATGTGTGCTACTAGTAGACCAGGTACCACCTGTACTTGCATCCGCAAGGGTAGTTGTACCATCAGCGCACAATGAAAGTGCACCTGTAATGGCAGACGGTAAAGGATTAACAGTTATTACTGCACTACCACTCATATCGCTTGAGCAGGACGTAGCAATATTTGTTGCAGAAATTGTATAAGTACCAGCAGCAGTTATTGCACCGAAATCAAGTCCGGAACCAGTGCCTGTTAAAGGTGAGCCAGAAGTTGTAGAACCATTATACAATTGGTAACGAATACCTGAGGTAGAAGAAGACAAGCCAATATGCATTCCTGCACCACCAGCACAATAAGAACCACCACCAGTAACAGTAAATACAGTTGGAAGCGCATTTACCAATTCAACTCTTGATGTAAAGCAACCGCTAGCTAATGTATATGTAATAATTGATGTTCCATTTGTAACACCAGTAACAACCCCTGTAAATGCATCAATTGTAGCATTTGCATTGCTGCTGCTCCATGTGCCACCACCAGCATCGGTGAGAGTGCTAGTTGCTCCAACGCAAACTGAAGTTGCTCCTGATATTGCTGAAGGCAGTGGGTTAACCGTAATTAATTTACTTGTGCTACAACCAGTAGGTAAAATATAAGAAATGATAGTTGTCCCTGTGCTTATACCTGTAACTATACCTGATGTAGCGCCAATAGTAGCTGAAGCTACACGACTGCTTGTCCATGTACCACCAGGGATAGCATCAATTAGTGCAACTATATCGCTAACACATACATTTGCCGGGCCCAATATTGTAGTAGGCACTAGATTAACAGTAATATTCTTTGTTACATAACAACCACTTGGCATCGTATAGGTAATTGTAGTTGTACCAGCCGTAACACCAATTACTATACCTGACGTACCTACTGTAGCATTTGAATTACTGCTGCTCCATGTTCCGCCTGTTGTTGCATCTGATAAGACAACAGAACTGCCCTCACACATTACTGTTATACCTGTAATAGGCGAAGGCGAAGGACCAACTGTAACAACTGTTGTTACTACACAGCCTGTACCCAATGAATAAGATATAATAGCTGTACCAATTGTATTTCCTGTTACCACTCCTGTACTTAATACAGATGCAATACCGGGATTACTGCTGCTCCATGTACCTCCTCCGGCATCAACCAGAGTTGAAGTTGAACCCAGACATACATTGGTACTACCAGTAATCGGTCCAGGACCAGAAACAATATTCATTACTATAGATGAATTACAACCAGAAGCCAGTGTGTAACTAATGATAGATGTACCTGCGCTAATACCAGTTACTACACCCGATGAAAGACCTACGGTTGCAACAGCCGTATTAGAACTACTCCATGTACCACCAGTGGTAGCATTTGATAATGTTGTAACCAAACCAGAACATAACGAAGTAAGACCGGTAATATTAGAAGAAGGATTAACCCTTATAACCGTTGTAGTTAAGCAACCTGTAGCCAACTTATAAGTTATTGTTGCTGTTCCTGCCGCCACCCCACTTACCACGCCGGTAGTAGAACCTACAGTAGCTACTACCGCATTGCCGCTGGACCATGTACCACCAGTGGTACTATTAGATAGAGTAGTTGTTTGTCCTGCACATACACTTGAGGAACCGGAAATTGCAGCAGGTAATGCATTCACATTTACCACAGTAGCAGCGCCGCAACCTGATGCCAATGTATAACTTATAGTACTGGTTCCTACCGAAATACCAGAATATACTCCGGTACTGGCCCCTATAGTTGCTACTGAGGTATTAAAGCTAGACCATGTACCACCAGTGCTGGCATCACTTAGTGTAGCAGAATTCCCAAGACATACATTTAAAGAACCCGCAATAGCTGCCGGTACAGGACTAGCTGCTTCCACTATGGTAGTCAAACAACCTGTTGGCAGTTTATAAGTTATAATAGAACTACCAGCTATAACTCCGGTAAGTACGCCTGTTGCAGAACCAACAGCTACATTTCCATTACTTGTTATCCAGGTACCACCTGATGTAATATCTGTAGCAGTAAGGTTACTGCTACCCACACATAGTGAACCTAATCCTGCAATTGTAATCACTCCAGGCAATGCATTAATGGTTTCTATTGTTGTGGCAATACAACCGGTTGCAGTTACCCTAAAAGTAATCACTGAGGTCCCGGCACTTATACCGGTCACCACACCGGTTGATACACCAATAGTAGCTACTGATGTATTACTGCTGCTCCAGGTACCACCTCCACCATCAGTAAGATTTGTTGTTGATCCAACACAAAGGCTTGCCGCACCACTTATAATACCCGGTAACGGATTGATTGACTGATTAGCTGTATTATAACATCCTGTACTAGCCAGCCTGTAAGTAATTGTAGCCAATCCTGATGCTACACCAGTAACGATACCTGAGCTTGAACCAATAGCGGCAATTGACGCATTACTGGTTGTCCAGGTACCGCCTGTTGTAGCATCAGCCAATGTTTGGGTTGAACCAACGCATAGATTAGCCGTGCCGGTAATAGAAGCAGGCAGTGGGTTCACAAGGGCTGTGGTGGTTGTTATACATCCGGTAGTTAAAAAATAGGTAATCGTTGTAGTTCCGGCACTTACACCTAAGAGTATACCGGCACTGATATCAATTGACGCAATTGATGGATTTGTAGCTACCCAGGTACCACCACCGTCTGCATCAGATAATGTCGTAGAAGACCCTACGCAGACAACAGTTGGACCAGTAATAGGAGAGGGCACCCCATAACCGATAATAGGAGTCGTGGTAAAACATCCTGTAGGCAAAGTGTAAGTAATATTTGCAGTCCCTGCGCCTACACCTGATATGATACCTGTTGACGCACCAACTGTTAGTATAGCACTAGTTCCCGGACTACTCCATGTGCCACCACTGGCGGCATCACTTAAGGTAATTGTTGATCCTGGGCATACAGTAAATGGCCCTGTAATACCGGGAGGTATAGGATTAACAGTAAACAAAGTAGTGGCAATACAACCAGCACCGGGTACTGTATAGGTAATAGTAGCAGTACCAGCAACAATACCATTTACCGTACCACCACCTGCTGTTGCAACAGAGGTATTACTACTACCCCAGGTTCCGCCTGTAGTAGCATCACTGAGTATACTTGTAGCACCTTCACAGGCACTGGCAGTACCTGTAATAGATGCCGGAACAGGATTAACAGTAATTGAAATTGATGTAGCACATCCAGTAGCCAAAGTGTAAGATATAATCGCCGTTCCCACGCCTACCGCAGTGACACCTACAGTACCACCAGTAGCCACTGTCGTATTACTGGAGCTCCAGGTACCGCCAGTAAATGAATTACTCAAAAAGCCAGATGCTCCTATGCATGATGTTGTAGAACCAGTAATAGCAGGTGGGCTTGAATTAACTGTAACTGTTGTTGTAGAAAAACACCCTGAAGATGTTTGGGTGAACGTTATTCGTGCGGTACCTGCTGATAAACCACTAACCACACCACTTGAAGAGCCAACTGTAGCTACAGATAGGTTACCACTGCTCCAGGTTCCAGCACCACCTGCATCTGTAAGAGTTACTGTACCTCCTATACACATACCTAGGATACCCGTAGGTGCCGGAGGTGCCGAATTTACCGTTACTATAGCAGTAGCAAAATTATTACTATTAGCCGCATAAGTAATGATGGCGGTACCCGCGGCTACGCCAGTTACTACCCCTGAGGTAGATCCTATTGTGGCAACAGAAGTAGATGAACTGCTCCAGATACCACAGCTTGTGGAATTACTTAAAGTGCTTGTAGTACCAACACATACTGATGTAGTTCCAGTAATACTCCCAACATTTTCAGCAATTGTATAGCTCGTATTATTCCATTTGTCACCAGATTCCGCTGAACCATTGTGATTAACCGCCATCAAAGTAGAAAATATGGTTACACATCCACTACCAGCTGATGGAGCAACCCAAGGTATATTAACCACATAAGTAGTTCCTACTCCACCTGATCCAGTTGTTGCTAATATTGCAGAACCATGTTCTAAAACACTAATACCACTATAGGTACCCAAATGGGTACCTGCTACTGCACTCATAGTACCACGGCTTGTGGTTCCACCAGTACCTACTACCCCAAGCTGGAAGCCAAAATAGGGAAGGGAAAATGAGCTACTGGTCTGGGTACCGGTAAGCTTAATCGTATAAGAATTACCGCCAGTATATTTAAATACCTGGATACCGGCGGAGTCCAATTCAATGGCCATTGTGGTGGTTGAAGTTGAGGAGCCATTATGGCAACTGCACCCGGCAGTTCCATGGGCACCAGTCAAATCACCAAGCCCACCGGCACCTGGCCCGGATGAATAGCTTGAAAGCACTAAATAAAGCAACGCCCCAATGAGAGGGAGAAGGATAAGATTTTTTTTCATAAAAATTAATTTTAGTTTTGGCTCTTATCAACAAAATTGGTGCTTTTGCAAATGAATACCACCTGCAAATCACCTTTAATACTAATAATAAGACCTGTAATTGGTAAATATCCTAAAAATAACCGACCTGCAAAAAAATTCCCGACAAACCGGGATTAAATAATACCCAAACGGGATTTGCTAATACCGGGTTCTTGGTTTCGTAATTGAATAAATCATTATTCATATTTGCATTCACGGCAACATCTGGCTTTATACTAATAGCTAATATCTTTGTGAAATCCTAAAAACCAAAAAAATCTTTTCTATAAAAGGCAATAAAATTTTAACATATACGTTTTTTAAAAGTTATCTAACAACTTTCTTTACCACACTACTTATGAAATATATTTTAACCTTGCTAACCGTGCTATTTAGTTTTCCTTCTACCGCTCAAAATACCTATTTCCTTCAGGCTAAAGGAGGTTGGGGAATTACCGGTACTGCTGGAAATATTATCTATACCAATAATCTTGATATTGTGTGGGCTAATCCCATAGCTAAAATACCAATCTTCAATGCTGCTTTTCTTTTTGGTATGCAACATAACAAATGGATATTTTCAGGCGGTATTTCTTACCTGCAAACAGGTTACAAAGAGCACTATGAATATTTTGAATTCTGGAATACAGAAGTTGAGAATAATGAGCGGTTTTATCATGTGGTTTTCCCTGTTACAGTTTCACGCAAATACAATATTAATGATCGATTATTTTTCAACCCCGGATTGGGTCTTGCCTATTCTTATAACTATGCTATAAATGAGTCAGGGCGACAAAATGATAGGAACAATGTATTTCATACCTATTACGATAACATTTCCAAAACCATGTTCGATTTTAATTTCCTTCATCATAGTTTGTGGTCTACAGCCCAGACAACTTTTGGTTACTCTCTAAATAAACAGATGGATATTACAATAGGCCCGGAAATGCAAATTATGCTTACCCCTATTGACAAATCTACTGGTGCTTATACAGGCGACCATCAGAATATGAGAAATTATGCACTACTTTTAAATGCAGGTGTCATATGGCACTTCAAAAAAGTCTGAAATAACCGATCTGGGTATTAATTAAAAATTATGAAGAGCTTGGAGTTTGAATTCATCTGGTATATGAATATTATTACAAATCCTGCCCAACAAACAAGTCAAAAAGAACATCAGTAAACTATATACGCATAACCTATCCCATTAAAATTTACCTTAGCACCTTCAACCTCTTATATTGAATAGGCTGTAGTTTAAATTAATGAAAAAACTTTTGGTTTTAGGTTTATTGGGGTGCCTGGTTCTATCTGCTTTTAAGAAAGTAAATAAACAAGGCTTTATGATGCCCGTGGGATGGCCAAAACCTAAATATAATTTCTCCAAAAATCCATTGCTACCCGAAAAAGTCCTGTTGGGCCGTGCTTTGTTTTACGACCCTATCCTTTCACGCGATAGCACTGTTTC
>CAIWHI010000340.1 GCA_903912435.1 uncultured Bacteroidota bacterium
CAAAACGTTTTTATAAATTTGCAGGCAGAATAATTAACCATTTAAATTTCCATATCTAACAAGTAAGTGATGGTAACAGATAAGATTAAATTTGGCACTGATGGATGGAGGGCTATTATTGCACTAGATTTCACAGTATATAATGTAGGTAGGGTAAGTAAGGGCCTGGCAGATTGGCTTCATTCAAAAGGCCCAAACCCGAGTGTGGTTGTAGGACATGATTGCAGGTTTGGCGGGCAATTATTTGCCGAAACCACTGCAAAGATGCTATGTGCCAATGGTGTAAAAGTATTGCTGGCAAAAGGATTTGTTAGTACACCTATGATTTCCCTGGGCGTACTAATGCTTAAAGCCCAGCAAGGTGTAGTGATTACTGCATCACACAACCCACCATCATATAATGGGTATAAACTAAAAGGCTCTCACGGTGGACCTTCTAGTCCTAAGGATATTGCAGCTGTAGAAGCTTTAATACCTATAGAGGTAGTGATGCCAACAGAGTCATTAAGCTATTGGGAAGAAAAAGGACTTCTGGAGTACATCAACCTGGAAGACATGTATGTGGAGTACCTGAAAACCAAGTTCGATTTTGAATCTTTGTCAAGGTCACCCTTCAAAATGGCTTATGATGCCATGTATGGTGCCGGACAAAATGTTATCCGCAGGCTATTGCCGGGTGCAGTTTTAATTCATTGCGATGATAATCCCGGTTTTAAGGGACAGGCTCCTGAACCACTGGATAAGAATCTGAAAGAATTGGCGCATACGGTAGCTACCACCCCTGAAATAAAGATAGGTCTGGCAACAGATGGTGATGCCGACCGTATTGGGCTCTATGATGGTGATGGTAATTTTGTTGATGCTCATAATATCATCCTCCTGTTGATTCACTATTTGTGCAAATACAAGCATATGACCGGCAAGGTTGTGATTGCCTTTTCAGTAACTGACCGTGTAAAAAAACTATGCGAACATTATGGCCTTGAAGTAGAAGTAACTGCTATTGGGTTTAAATACATAAGCGAAATAATGGTACATGAAGATGTGCTGGTAGGTGGTGAGGAAAGTGGTGGTATTGCGGTGAAGGGTCATATCCCTGAGCGTGATGGCATTTACGACGGACTTGCCCTATATGAGTTCATGACTACAGAAGGCAAAACGTTGAAAGAATTGTGTGAAGAGGTATATGCAATTGTAGGCCATTTCGTTTATGAGCGCAACGACCTAACTCTGGATAATAACCTGAAGAATGCTATCATAAAGAAAGCAGCTGATGGTGGTTATACCAAATTTGGCAAATATGGTTTCAACCGGATTGAGACTATTGATGGTATAAAATACCACCTTGACAATGGTGGTTGGATAATGCTGCGCGCATCTGGTACCGAACCATTGCTTCGTGTATATGCCGAAGGCAATAGTAAGGAAGAAACACTGGATATATTGGAAGATGTGAAGAGGACGATTCTTTCGTGAGCAGAAAGACATAAGTAGAAAGTAGAAAGACGGATTTTGTAGAAGTAGTTAGTATTTAGTAGATAGACATTTACTTACAAATAAAACGACATACTTCACAAATGGTATTACTAGTTTGACTACATAGCTTGACTAACAAATAATAGTAATAATTTAACCTCAAAGCATTTACCCACACACATGGGTACTTGTTTTGAGGTTATTTTTTTTAGGGTAAAATC
>CAIWHI010000341.1 GCA_903912435.1 uncultured Bacteroidota bacterium
ATAATCTAATTCAACTCCCTCTTGCTTAGGCTTATCCACCTGGCATTTAGTCGCTTCACATACTGCGGGTGAAGGTCTTTCTCATCTTGAATTGATTGAAACTGTTGGCGGGCTTCATCGGAGCGGTTGAGCTTCTTTAGCATCATGCCATAATAGTACCTTGCCTCCATACTATGGTGTACCCTTATGATGCGCTTATACTCTTCTTCTGCCTTTTCAGTATCACCCTTACCCTCTATTGCCCTTGCAAAAATAAGTTCATCCTCAGGCTTATCAAACCTTTGTTTGATAGCCAAAACCCGGGTATAATAATTGATGCTTTGTTCGAACTGGTTTGTATGGAAAGATAACCTTGCTACATCCTGCATTATGCCAGAGTCTTTGACATATATACCCTTAAGGCAAGAGAAAGTAAGTTCCAGTGCTTTGTCGTATTTATGCTGCTTTTCATATTCCTTAGCCAGATTCAGCCTGTTTGCCTCAGTATCTGAAATTTTCAATTGACGCTCCAGTTCATTAATACGGCCATTAGGAAAAAGAAAAGCACTAACCCCTTCCATCGAGTCACCAGACCTTAATGTAGGCAGAATCTCACGGATAAAATAAGCCGCAGCACCAACTACAGGGAGAAAAATAAGCAAATACAACCAATCCCTTCGACCGGTTTTCAATGCATGTACTATGCACAGCAATTGACAAATTCCAAATATAATATAATAAGGCCCTCCAATGTATGGGAACATATACGCAGTTTAATGTTGAAGACTGCTTCAAAAATAGCCAAATTATTTAGGAAAAAAGGCAATGAATTATTAATGAATTTTTATTGAATTCCTAATCCGAAAATGCCTACAATTGTACTTAAATAGCTGAAAAACAGCATTGTTGGAGTATTTATTACCCTATTCAATTTATGGCACAAATTTTGGTTATTACCCATAATAAATTGGTACTACTTTTATTAATTGATTAATAGGTTTAGAACGATGAAGAGACCAATACACAATACTACTACAACTAAACAAATGCCAACCCATCTCCAAAAGTATTCACGCACAACTATAATTCTCAAATAACACGAATTAATGGGGCGTCTGCTTAAGTTATTTCTAAAGGTGATACTATCACTTTTCCTGCTATTAGCCGGGCTAACCCTATGTACCTTATTTTACGTAAAGAAACATAAGAAAGAACTTTTAAAAGAATTCGTAAAGGGCTTTAATAAGCACATTAATGGCAAGGTTTCAATTGAAGAGTTAGAACCCGAACTGGTTCTTGGATTTCCAAATATTTCATTTAAACTTTCGAATGTAAGTATTACCGATAGTCTGCTAATATCTAAACGGCAGGATATGTTGAGCGCCGGGAAAATAGAAATAACTGTTGATTTCTTCTCTATACTCCGTGGCAACCCCAACATCTCTAAAATCAACATCAGGGATGGGAGTATTTATGTTTACTCAGATAGTAGTGGTAAAAGCAATATTGATAAGTTCTGGAAAACAAAAAAGGAATTCCCCGGTGGGGGCGAACCAGCATTTGATGAAATATCCCTCGATAATATGCATTTCATCTTTGAAAACATATACAGGCTCAAATATTTCGAATTCGACATTGAACAAATAAAGGCTAAGATAAAATATGACGATTCAACCTGGTATTTAAAAACCGATCTGAACCTGTTTGTAAAAGAATTTGTGTTCAATAGTTATAATGGCAGCCTGCTTAAAAACAAAAAAATAAGCGCACTATTCGATATTAACTATAATCCAGAATCAGCACTGATGAATATCAGTGCTGATAAGTTAAAGGTCGATAATGATCAGCTGAGTATTTTAGCCACCGTTTCAATGGCCCAAAAACCCACCGAATTCACATTAAACATTGGGGCAGAAAACATCTTGTTCAGAAATGCATCTGAATTAATGTCCCAAAGCATTTCATCAAAACTCAATATTATCAACTTTGAAAGGCCGGTGGCAATAACAGCTTTGGTAAAAGGGAAAATGCAATTCAGGGATACCCCTGTAGTTAATGTACATTACAAGATTAAGGACAATACACTGCATTTACCTGGCCTTACAATTGAGCATTGCAATTTCGAGGGTAAATTCATTAATAATGTAGATTCTAACATAGGTCATAATAACCTGAACTCAATGATAGAAATCAATCATCTTACCGCATCCTGGAATAGTTTACCATTCACCCTAGACAGCCTGAAAATTAGAAACCTCGCTAACCCTACCCTACATGCTCAAATTTTATCCAGATTCCCAATCAAAAAATTAAATAAGATTTTAGACAAGGACAAAATAGTTATGAAGGATGGTATGCTTGACGTGAAACTCAAGTACAATGGCAATCTTAAGTTTGATGATTTATCTGACATTCATTTATCTGGTTATGCCGAAGTTGAAAATGGAGAGATGCTTTTGGTAGCCCAACAAATTAACCTAAATCATACAAATGCCTCGATTGAAGTGAATAATAAAGATCTGCTTATAAGAAAAATTCATATTCAGAATGGCAAGAATGAGTTGAATATTAGTGGCATTGTGAATAACTATCTCAGTATTATACAACAAAATGAAAGCCCACCAGGAATTAATTGGCAGATAAAAAGCAAAAAAATAAACCTGAATGAATTAATGGTTTTGGCGGAGCGATTCAAGGATTACAAACCAAAAAGCACAAGGGTTTTAACAAGTACGTTTAATCAATCAATAAATGATTTCAGGGCTAGGGCTTCGATGAAATTCCAACTAGATATAGATACTCTTGAGTTTAAGCAATTTGTGACACATGGTGTATTGGCAAATTTAAATATTAGGAAAGACGGAATTGATATAGATAATGCCAGCATTGGTATTGCTGCAGGCAAAATAGATTTCAAAGGTAATATTGTGCAAAGGGATAAACTAACAAAGGTAAATAGTACAATAAATATGAAGGACTTGAAAATAATGGAAGTATTTAAGACCTTCAATAATTTTGGCCAAACTAAACTAACTTATAATAACCTTGGAGGTAAGATTACGGCTGAGGCTGACATCAATTTTCTCCTCGATGATGAAGACCATATAATAGAAGAATCTGTGGTTGGTAAAGTAAATTACGAACTTAAAGAGGCTGTACTTAATGATTTTGAACCTATCCAAAAAATTGGCAAAACCATTTTCAGGAACAGGGATTTCAAGCATCTCCAAATAAGGGATTTTAAGCATAGTTTCCAGATAGCAGGAGATAAACTAACGCTGATTCCACTACACCTTGAAACCAATGCCCTAACTATAGAGTTAAGTGGCGTATTTGGCATCAAGGGCGGCACCGACCTAAATTTTAGTGTGCCACTTAGGAACCCCAAAAAAGATGAGACTGAGTTAAACGACAGTGTTAGAATATTGAGGAGTAATAAAGGGATAGTGATGAAGTTTAAAGCTACTGATGATGCCAATGGCAAAATAAAAGTAGACTGGGTAACTAAAGAGAAATTGAAAGGTGAGCTCAGCCGTAATGTAGAATCTGCTAAAAAAGAATGGAAAGAAGCCAAGAATTTATTTAGAAGAAGGAAGAGTAGATAATAATGGAATTAATGAGAAATACAGATACCATGCTTGATACACATGAAAACTGCTCTCAACTACAAACAAAAAAAGCCCCACTAATGGGGCTAAAAGATATAAATTGTAAATTATTATGCTAAAGCGTTGATTCTGTTAACAATACCTGATTTCAGGTTGCTAGCTTTGTTTTTATGAATAACGTTACGTTTTGCTAATTTGTCAATCATTGAAATAACATTGTTCAGGTTTTCCTGAGCTGCTGCTTTATCCGTAATAGCTAATAATGTACGGATGGCATTACGTGTAGTTTTACCATAGTAACGGTTACGCTCACGACGAGATTCATTTTGACGATTATCTTTTTTGGTTGCTTTATGGTTTTGCTATCTGTTCTTCAATCTGTCTACTATTTTTAATCGTAGGTAAGCCTGTAGGTGTATATGAATAATTTTCATTTGTAATAAACTTGATTATGCCGTTTATTTCTTTAAATTTTCCAATGCCCGGTAGTGCTATTTCTTTACCGGCTTCCATGTCTTTTCTGGCTTGGGTACTAAAATCACGCAATTCGTTTGATGCTTTTGAAATGCTGATTTGTTCATTTGTAGCAATAAAATAAGCAAGATTATCATCTATAGAACCACCGGAGGTTACCACAATTTCATAGACAGGAGGTAAC
>CAIWHI010000342.1 GCA_903912435.1 uncultured Bacteroidota bacterium
CTGATGCCTTAAGTGGTTCAACGACAAATAGTCTTGGCCTAAGTGCCGATAATAAAACCCTCTACATAGCCAATGCAGATAATAATTGCCTGGCAGTATTTGATGTAAGTACGCCCGGTGAAAGCCACTCTAAAGGCTTTATCCCTACTGGTTGGTACCCCACATGTGTGCGGGTAAAGGGCAATACAGTTTTGGTACTTAATGGCAAGGGCAATACTTCCCTACCAAACCCTAAAGGCCCCAGGCCAATAAAAAGCGAGGGACAAGCCAATTATAAAAAAGGCAATAAAAAGAATGAACAATATATAGGCGCGCTCTTTAAAGGCACTATTTGCGTCTTCAATACCCCCGACACCAGGGAATTGGCTAAACTATCTAAAAAGGTATATGAGAATACCCCCTATACCAAAAACAAGGAATTGCTGACCAATGGAGAACCGGGCAACCCCGTTCCTATGAAGCTTGGCGATCCCTCTCCTATCAAACACGTCTTCTATATAATGAAGGAAAACCGAACTTATGACCAGGTATTAGCCGACATGCCCCATGGCAATGGAGATACCAGCCTTCTATTATTTGGCAGGAAAATAACCCCAAACCAACACGCCCTTGCGGAGCAGTTTGTATTGCTCGATAATTTCTATGTAGATGCTGAGGTAAGTGCCGATGGCCATAACTGGAGTATGGCGGCCTATGCCAATGACTATGTAGAAAAAACCTGGCCTACCAACTATGGTGGCCGTGGTGGCACCTACGACTATGCAGCCAACAAAAAAATAGCTCTCCCCAAAAACGGCTTCCTGTGGGATTATGCCCTTCGTCAAGGGATAACTTTCCGTGATTATGGCGAATTTACCGATGATGATGGCACTGTTTTCCTACCAGATCTCAAAAAGCATATGTGCCCAGGCTATCCTGGGTGGAACCTTTCTATTAAAGATGTAGACAGGGAAAAAATATGGGAAAAAGATTTCGATTCTCTAATTACTGCCAATGCCGTACCACAATTGAATATCGTTTATTTCCCTAGCGACCACACAGCCGGCCTGGGCAAAAAATCAAGGTCACCATATGCCTATGTTGCAGATAATGACCTGGCAGTGGGCCAGTTTATGGAACATCTTTCAGCAAGTCATATTTGGGAAAACTGTGCAGTATTTATATTGGAAGACGATGCCCAAAACGGAGCCGACCATGTTGACGCCCACAGAAGCACAGCCTACCTTGCAGGCCCATATGTGAAAAGGAATTTTACCGACCATACCATGTATTCTACAACAGGTATGTTGCGTACCATGGAGCTAATTCTGGGAATAAAACCAATGAGCCAATACGATGCAGGTGCAATGCCTATGTACCGTAGCTTCACCAATACCCGAAATACTACCCGGTTCACTCACCTGCCGTCAAACATAGACCTTGATGAAATGAACCTGGCAACTGGCCCCCTATCGAAAGAAAGCGAAGGTTTCGACCTTAGCCGTGCCGACAATGTTCCCGACAAGGCCCTCAACGAAGTAATCTGGAAAAGCCTGAAACCCGGCATAGCGTTCCCAGCCCCAAAAAGAGCTGCATTTGTAGCTACAGGAAATGAAAAAGATGATGACTAATAATCAAAGCTCATAAAATGACCGATTATAGCACTTTTGCCAATTATAATTGAATTACTCGTTACCTCACCAAGGTAACATCTCCCTTAACCATATATCTATGTCTGCTGCCTGATATTTTATATTCTACAAAATACATAAACAAGCCTACATTCTGATTCACATGCTTAAAAGTCCCATCCCATTTATCATCTGGGTCGCGTGTACTAAAAACCATTTGCCCCCATCTGTTATAAACTGCAAACACATAATCATAAACATTACAGGTTTTGTCGAATATGGGTTGTAGATAGTCGTTTAGCCCATCATTATTGGGTGTAAAAGCAAGTGGCACTGAGGCATCGCAATTACATATCCGGGTACTTATGGTCATAGTATCACTACCCTCACAGGCATCCTCACTCACCCTTAGCCAATAGGTGCCAGGATAGGTTACGGTTATTGAGTCCTCTTGTCTTATCCCGGTACTCCATAATATTTGAGCACCGGGTGGTGCATTTGCCACAAGTTTTACCCTTATGGCATTATTTTCACATACCATCGTATCCTTTAGATGCTGGGTTAGATTTGGATAGTGAACATTAATTGTATCGGTATAATAGCACCCTTGCATACTCACCCCTACATAATAAATCCCTTCCTCATGCACAGTAAAACTACTACCCGCTGACCCATCCTGCCAATAGTATGCATTTGCCAAATCTGGTGGCACTAATATCAATGGCCCACAAATATTTGTATCAGCCGGACCAATTGAGAAACTAAGGTCCACATTTTTCAACCCTACACGAAAAGTATCTAAAAGAGTATGTTTGGTGCATGTACCCGAACATACTACCAAATAATCTCCGGGATTGCGCACCAGGTCATACTGTCCGGTGGTGCCATCACTCCATTCATAGTGCATGTATCCTGGTGGTGCAGTAAGGGTCAGTATTGAGTTGATACATATAAAGGTATCCTGATGAGTATAATCTGTATCCAATCTACCAATACCTACTGTAATAATATCGGTTAGTACACCACTACGGCAATCACCTGTGCAATACACTGTCCAGACACCAGTGGATACCGGCTTGTGAATTGCCCCTACAGTGCCATCATTCCATAGATAATATGGATACCCTTCAGGTGCCTGCAATTGAGTACTATCCACTATACACACCAGCGTATGCAAGGTAGTCGTATCCTTTACGAATTGCGTTCTATACTTTAAAGCAAATATATCTTCGAAAGCATGGTTAGGATCTACCAGTGTATCATTCCCTATTACAAATGGACCGCCCCATGAATCTCCACCAATAAAAATATTCCCTGCCCCATCGGCATTTATCGAATTCAAATCGTCTCCACCTGTTGGTAGCGAGTGGCTAATAATATAGTTACCGCCAGCATCATAACCTACAAAAAACATAGGGTCTCGTTTATCTACAGGTGCATAGAGTATATTGCCATCTATATTTACAAAGGTATCCTTATCCATGCCACACGATGCCCATATATTGCCACAAGGGTCTGCGGTAACAGAATAACCATTTACATTTTTATTACCAGGTATTCGCTTTGCCCATGACGCAACACCACTGCTGTCGTACTTTGTGATAAAAGCATTATAAAACACAGTATCGGTATTCAGGCTGTGAGACCCAAATTGGATGGGGCCATGGTAAGTACCTACCATCACTGCATTACCCAATCTGTCTACACAAAGGCCTCTTACATCTGCAATAGTACCTAGCGGATTATCTACCCAAACCATATTAGCGCTAGTATCATATTTAGCCAGGAAAACAACTCCTGTGGCAGAATGAATAGATGTACTCCCTATATTTAAAATGGGCGAGAAAAAATTCCCGGTAAGGTATAGGGTTCCATTTTGGCTGCTTGCCAACTTATAACAAATATCATCCGATGTGCCACCTAAACTATTTACCCAAACCAGATTCCCTGCGGAGTCATATTTACTAATTACAAAATCGCGGGTAGTACCGGTAATATCAGCATTGGAAAACGAAAAACTACCTATTGTTAGGTTTGGTACCTTATATGGGTAGGAAACATAAATATCATTACCAATGGTTGCTAATGTGCCAGTTTCTCCATAATATGCATTAGTATCATTTACAACCTGGCTAAGGTTCTTTGCCCATAATAGATTACCAAAAGGAGAAAACTTAGCCAAATAAACCTCAACGGTCCCAATTGTCCCTGTAGCATTATGCAACACCATCGTCCCAATCGTTATTGATGTATCGGCATACCATGCCAATAAGTATAGGTTACCTACCCCATCAGCAGCAATATCCATTGGTCTTGATATCCCGCCGGTGGTAGTATTTACCCATTGCAATTGTCCTTTTGAATCATATTTTACTACTATGCTGGTTTGCTTTCCATACCCACTTAATGTAATAGGGCCAAAATTGATATTACCACCACTATTATTGTTATATCCTGCTTCAAATACATTTCCCCACGGGTCAAGTGCCTGTGCGTATCCTTCTGAACCTCCAGTCCCCGCAACCGCCCAGTCCCACCTTTGTGCAACTATGAGGGCAGGAAAAACGAATAGGAAGACCAGTAAAAGAAGGCACATTCTTTTCATAAAGGCAAAAGGAAGCAGGGATATCAGATAAAAACATTGAACGTAAAAAATAGTTAAAATGTTGTCAGGGCTCTAAAGATAATTTTACCAAAACCAACAATCTGTGGGTTTCAATTTGCCAACCTATTGTATTCAATTCTAGAATTATAATTTCGCCTTTCAAAGTACCTATTTAACATTTATAAATACTGCATATCAAAATACATTATTCTACTAACTACTTTCTACTTTTAAATTTTTAATTTTGAATTTTTAATTTGCAATCCATTGGACATCCTTAAATTTATCACAGCAGGTAGTGTAGATGATGGCAAAAGCACCCTTATAGGGAGGTTGCTTTATGATACCAACAATATTAAGACTGATATAATTACCTCATTATCTGGTAATAATGGAAATGAAAACAGCATTAACCTTGCCCATGTTACCGATGGGCTTCGAGCTGAAAGAGAACAAGGCATCACAATAGATGTTGCATACAAATACTTTTCTACTCCAAAAAGAAAATTCATCATTGC
>CAIWHI010000343.1 GCA_903912435.1 uncultured Bacteroidota bacterium
AGGGATTTACCTGATTCTCCGGGATGCTCTTCGTGTGTGCGGTGGATTTGTTCTACCACCACAATAGCATCATCTATTATTAGTCCTATGGCGGCAGCTATGGCACCCAGGGTCATAATATTGAAGGTGTAGCCTAATACATAGAGTACTATCAGGGAAAGGCATAGAGTTACGGGTATAGTAATGAGTATGGTAGCGCTAGCTTTTAGCGAACGTAAAAAAATGATAGCCACCAGTATTGCCAGGGCAAGGCCTATCCATAAGCTATCGGTAACGCTTTTTACAGAGTCATTTACAAAGTCGGCCTGTACATAGTAGGGGCGGAGGGTAACGTCTCTGGGGAGTAGTTTTTTTAATGATGCTACCTTTTGTTCAATCTCTTCAGATACTTTTATGAGGTTGGCATTGGGCTGCTTCATTACCGCCACAAGTAGTCCATCCTTTCCATTGGCATTTATTTTTATATACTCAACTGCTTCACGAATTTGTACATCAACAAAGTCTTTGAGCAAAACGACCCTTTTGCCATCATTTCTCACTACAATATTCTGGAGGTCTTCTATATTTCTTACAGTGGCATCGGTAACAGTAAGGTAGAGGTAGCGGTAGTCTGACAGGTAGCCATTTGACTTAATGAAGTTGGTCTGAGCCATAGCGGATGCTAGGGTGTCAGGGGTAATGGATAATGAGGCCATTTTTTCCTTGTCGAGGGTAAGCCAGTATTCCTTTTGCTTGCCACCTATGATACGGATTTCCGAAATGCCATTGGCTTGAGATAGGTATGGCTTGATAGTATAGAGTGCCAGTTGTCTTAATTCAATTGGTGACCTGTTTTTGCTTTCAAGGGTATATCCCATTACAGGTAAGATGGATGGGTTCATCTTTTCTACAGTAATCTGTATGTCGGGAGGCAGGAGGTTTTTTATTGCATTTATCTTCGACTCTATTCTTTGTTGGCCGAGGTCAATATTGGCATCCCAATTCATGTAAGCCGAAATTTCACAACTACCACGGCTGGTAGTATTTCGAATCATGTTCAGTTCGGGAACTTGCTTGATCACATTTTCCAATGGTTTTGTAACTGTAACCATCATTTTGGCAACAGGTAATTGGCCTGCATCGGCAATAATTTTTATTTTAGGAAAGGTAATTTCAGGAAACAGGGAGGTTTGCATTTTTGAATAAGCAAACATGCCCCCTAAAATCACCAGGGTGATTAAAACGGTCAGCGGACTTTTATAGGAAACAAAGAAATTCTTCATTGGTTATTGATGCTTAATTTTGGATTTGTTTTCTTGCATTTAGGGTTTTGTTTTCAATTTTTACTCTGATTTTGTCATTTAATTTAAGATTCTTATTTTTACATTTCAGATATCTTCTATGTCAGTTGCTGTATCATATATCCAGTTGTTTCAATTGCTCAAAGCTAAAATAGGTGAGCAAGAGGCCGAATCATTGGTTGAATTTGTTGATGCAAAGGTTAAGGAAGGTATAAAAGAGGCAAATGACCAAAATCTTAAAGTACTCGCCACTAGAGAAGATTTTGTAAATATTAAGCAGGAAATTACCAATATGCGCCATGATGTAAAGCAAGAAATGGCACTACAAAAAGTAGAAATTGCTAATTCCAAAGCTGAAATGATAAAATGGATGTTTTTGTTTTGGATAGGACAACTTGCTGCTTTCATTGCCATTGCGAAATTTTTCTTGAGTAAATAATTTTACATTCTATTCTAAACAAGGTTATAGTTTTTACTTCTCCACCACCACTTTTGCAGTATCAGATAAGCCATAATTGCCTGTGAGCAGGAATTTGTCAGTTTCCTTAAAAGCTGGTTCCAATATCTCGACCATTCCATTAGTTTCAATACCTTTTTTAACTGTAACCTTTACTGCTGTAGTTGAATCGGTTAATTGCATTACCCAAAATTCAGTCTGGACATCATTAGTAAGTAGTGCAGATTTTGGTAAGGAAATGGCTTTGGTTTTGTTGGATTTTAGTAGGCGAACTTTAGCTATCAGGTTTTCGGGTATGTTTTTTATTCCGGCAACCCTTATTTCTATACTCTGTGTTTGGGATGAGGGGTCTACATTAGGCATAGCACCAGATACTGTCCCTTTAAGTTTTGTTCCATCAGATAATAATAGGTCTACAGTTTTATTAGCACCCAAATATTGTCTTATTTCGAATGGGAGATTCAAAAGAAATACGAAACTGTTTTCATTGCTTATTTGGGCCAATTGTTCGCCTTCCTGCACATAGTCGCCTATTTGGTGGCTGAGTTGGGTAATGAAGCCGCTGGTGCTGGCTGTAATTTTGTTAATGCCACTGAACTTGAAGCCAGGGTCCAGTTTGGTCACTGAATTATTAAGGCTCTTAGCTTCCTTTGTTTTTAGAACAAATAATTCCTGACCTGCATTTACATATTTACCGGGTTGGATATTTACGGCTTCTATATAGCCGTTGATGTTTGCCTTTATGTAGTTTTTTTGCAGGAAGGTAGCAGTTGCATTCAGGTCTATATATTCTGCAAGGGGGGCTGTGCTGATGCCTGTTATTGTTACGGGTGTCCCGGCTACTAGATGGGTTTCCTCGGGAGCTTCCTTTTTTTCGGGTGCTTTACAAGATGCTATTAGGATTAAGGCAAGAAAAATACCCGAAAAGTATAATCCTGAGGAATAGTACAGCTTTTGAGGAAATGAGCTATTTGATAATTTCATTGTTTAGTGGTTCCAGTAGTTAAGTTGAGTAATGATTTGCATCCTGCTGATATTATTTTGGGTGAGTAGGTTTTTGGCCGACAGGTAGTTGTTGATAGCAATTACCAAATCTGGTATACGGGCATCACCTGTTTCCAGGAGTTTGTTATTGGCTTCAATAAGTCCATCAGCATATTTTATCTGTTCATTAATGTCATTAATCAAAGATTCTGTTGCAGATAGTTGTTGCCTCAGCATGGCAATTTGTTGGTTATATTGGGTAGTGAAATAGTCTCTATAAATGGTATTAGTATTTTGTGCCAATGCAATTTTGTGTTGCTGCATTTGTTTTTGATGGCCATCATAAATGGGCACTACAAGATTCATACCCACACTAAAGCCGAAGTTTTTGTAAGCTTGATATAGAAAAGAGGAACTATATCCTGCATTGGCAAAGGTGCTGAGTTTAGGTTTGTAGCTGTAATTGAGGATATTCAGATTGTTCACCATAGCTATACTGTCATTGATATAATGCATAAACCATGAGGATGATTGGGCATTAGGCAATTGTTCAAGCTTTATTTCGGGTGCATCTAAGGTAGCCAGCGAGGTGTCGAAAATCCCTGCAAGGTAATTAAGGGTGGATTGGTTATTCCTAAATTGGATATTCAATTGCTTTAATTGCAGTTCCTGTTGTTTTAAAGTAACCAGAAAGGTGAGGTAATCTGTTTGGCGGTAGATATTACTTTCAGTTAGCTTTCTTAGGATTTGTTCCTG
>CAIWHI010000344.1 GCA_903912435.1 uncultured Bacteroidota bacterium
AAAAAGGATAAGCCAAAGAAGGAACGCCAAGAGAATTACAAGGAGAGACTTGTTATTAATGGTTCGTTCATGGATGTTATTAAGGCTGTGGTAAAGCACACCAAGAACAACACTCCAAAAAATAAGAAATCGTAATGGAAAAAGAATCAAAAGAAAAGCTGGTGCGAATTATCGCTGTCATTATTTTGATTGTGCTGGGTTCAGCTATCGGTCACTTTTTCTATTGGGGGAGACATCTAAAATAAAAGCCATAAAATCTTACATTATAGGCTCATTAAAGATCATTACTATTGGTTGCGTGTAATTGGGTATTGTTACCAAATTTTCTACTGCTGGTCGGGATTTTTATTCCCGACCCACATGGAAAGGAATTTTTAATTCCCGGTTAATAAGTGAACCAAAACAACAAATACTTTTCAAATTCCGAACAAAGACACGAGAGGCGTAATAGAAATATAACTAACTTTATTTCAAATATACCTCTATGAAAAATATACTTTGCATTCTTGGCCTCCTCCTAGTAGGCTCAATCTTATTTTCCTGCAATAAGTCCTATTCTTGCCGGTGCATAAAAGTTGGTGGCAGCCAACTTTACGATATGGGCAATATTTCTGAAGGCACTGCCAACTCAAAGTGCAGCAATATTAAAACAACGGACTTTTGGGATACCTGTAATGTCGTCATTTTGAAATAGAATCCAATATCTAATTAGTCCAAAAGCAATACTCAAATGGCTAAAACGGACTACATCTTTTGCTCTGACTGACCAGAATCAGCCTTAATTGACTATCCACCACTAACAATAGGGAAATGGCATATGTAGTTTGTTGATAATTTTGTTAATAATATTTTGGTATTAATGAAACAAATGTTTAATGCTCTTACTATTGGATGTAGTGATGCCGTCTTTATTGCAGATGTCAATATCGGTATTATTTCATTTGCAAATAATGCTGCCTGCCAATTGATTGGATATGGGGCAAATGAATTAATTGGGATGCATCAAACCAAATTACACCCTCCCGAAGAATTGGAATATGTGGACATTAAGTTCAAGGAATTTATCAACAGCGATAAGTACAATGAGACTTTTGTAAATGTATTACACAAATCTGGTAAAATAATACCAGTAAAAATAACCTCAGCTAACTTATTTAATTATGAAGGGAGGACATTTATAGCGGGCTTTTTCAAGGATATGACCCCTCAAAAAAACCTCAGGGAAATTGCCTTTCACCAGGCACATATAGTAAGGGCACCTTTAGCTAATATTATGGGAATAATTGGCCATATCGAGAATAAGAACATTCCAGCCAAAGACATGGAGTTTTTTCTGAAAACTATCATTAGTGAGGCTCATAAACTAGACAATACACTTCGTGATGTGGTAAACAAAACCTATTTCCCAGAAGATAAAACTATGGAAAAACTTCTTCCAAATCATCGTTACTAATTGCAGTTCTTTCTGCCTTCCTTTCCTACCTTTATCATCAAATATTATGCACATGGAAGAAAAACGCCTGCCTTTACCGCCATTTACAATGGAAACAGCTACAAAAAAGGTACAAATGGCTGAAAACGCATGGAACACCCGTGACCCTGAAAAAGTATGCATGGCTTATACCATAGATACTGAATGGCGCAACCGCACCGAATTTATCAATGGCCGGGAAGAAGTGAAGGCTTTCCTGAAGCGCAAATGGGAAAAAGAACTTGATTATAAGCTCAAAAAGGAACTTTGGGGCTTTAGGGAAAATCGTATGGCCGTAAGGTTCGAGTACGAATGGCACAATCAGGAAGGCCAGTGGTTCCGAAGCTATGGCAACGAATTATGGGAATTTGATGAAAATGGCTATATGCAAAAACGCTTCGCCAGCATCAATGATATGCCCATAGCTGAATCAGACCGCAAATTATAATCAATAGGAGTGTTACTATTCCTCCGAATCAAAACCATTTTCCACCGGTTGCCCTTTCACTATACTATAGATGGCTGGGGCATGGTGGTAAATGGTATTGGTAAACCTATTGCCTAATACCACAATAGTCATATTGTCCTTTATAAAGCGGTAGAAGCTGGTATTGTTGCCATGCCACCAACCATTGTGGTAAATGATTTTATTGCCATTAGGGTAGCACAGCATGCGCCAGCCCAGGCCATAATTTTTAATACCCTTCTTTTCGAAAGAGCAGGGGCCGTATGCTAATTCTATAGTCTCATTGGTCAATAATTGGTTTTTGTAAAACGATTGGTCCCAGCGATACATGTCTTCTACTGTGCTATAGATACCCTTGTCGCCAAATACCCCGTCGGCAAACATATCAGGCTCACGAATCCAATTGCGCTTATAA
>CAIWHI010000345.1 GCA_903912435.1 uncultured Bacteroidota bacterium
CTATTCAATGAACTTTTGTGCAACAAATTTGTTACTCCGAAGGAGAGGGTGTCGTATCCGAACATATCTGATAGCAATTTTTGAGATATGCCGGTATTCGCTACGTCATTTTCAATGAACTTTTGTGCAACAAATTTGTTACTCTCTGGGATATCGCCCACCACGGCGGGTTTTCATACTCAATTATCAAATCCACCCAAGGCATTGACCAATGAAGATTGATTATCAATATTTATTGCGTCCAATCACTCTTCGCTTACCCCTTTATCAGCGGTAACCTAATGAAAAATGTTGTTCCCTCATTTTCCACAGTCTCAAACCATATCTGTCCCTTCCAGAACTCAATAATTTTGCGCGTCATGGCCAATCCCAGCCCTGTTCCCGACGATTTTGTAGTGAAGTAGGGTTGGAATATATTTTCTGCAATATCATCAGGTATGCCCTTTCCATTATCCTTAACCGAAATTATTGCATTTCCATCTTCTTCAATGAGTGCCACCTCTATTACTCCCTGCCTATCTTCGGGAATAGCCTGTTGCGCATTTTCTAAAAGATTGGTAAATACCCTCAATAGTTGGCTATGGTCTGAAAGGACAAATAATTCCTGCTCCGTAGTATGAATGGTTACCCTTATTTTCGCTTCATTGAGATATAATTCTGCAGCCTTATTCAATAAATCTACTAGCCCAATTTCTTCTTGCTTTGCCACAGGCATTGTAGCAAAATTAGAGAACTCAGATGCTATATAGGATAGGTTATTGATTTGTTCTACAATTGAATTCGCAACTTTATCAGTAATCTCTTTTATATTCGGCTTGTCATTCCTCATGGCCTGTTGTAGAAACTGAATATTAAGCTTCATTGGTGTTAGCGGGTTCTTAATTTCGTGGGCTACCTGCCTTGCCATCTCCCGCCAGGCCCTTTCCCGCTCACTTTGAGCAAGCATAGCCGCGTTTTCTTCCACTTTATTCACCATCTTATTATATTCATCCACCAGCACTCCTATTTCATCATTATAGGGCCATTTGATACGCTCATTCCTTTGTAGGTTCAGCATAGCAAACTGTTTGCTAATCATATTGAATGTTCGTGTTATCCATCTTGTAATAAATATGGTAATCATACTCGATAACAGGAATATGAAAGCATATAAATTAATCAATGTCACAACAATGTTGGACAATTGGAAGTTTAGATCTTTTTCTGAAGAGAAAAACGGGATATTGATATAACCTAGCGTATATCCATATTCATCTCTTAGTGGTTCATATGCAGATAAATAGGATAGACCAGCTACTTTTTCTACCTGAATTTCAATTGATTTACCCGATGTATTGAGTTCATAGAATGCATCTGGTCTCATTTTCTTAGATAGTAAACCCTTGGTATAAATTTCATCCCGTGATGCACTTAATAGATCGGCATGACCATTAAATATGTTGATATCAATGCTTTGACTTGTACCCAAATTAGCCAGATATTCATTAAACTTGGTAGACCTACATACCGAATCAAATATATTATTCGAATCATAGCCATTCTCTTGTTTTAAATAATCCTGAATGGAGTGTTTGGCTAGTTGCATAGTGGTTTTTAACTTATTTTCATTCGAACCACGATATTGGTTTGTGAAAAATATTATTGTAACTGTTCCAATAATGATAAATGATAGCATAATTACTGCCAGCATAGAGAAGTGTACCCTTTTGCGTAAGGTTAACCCCTGAAACTTACCCTCAGCTAACCCCATTGTGAAATAGGATATGTATAACTGGTATAGCAAAATGATTACTGCCAGAAAAACCTGCATTCCGAAAATGTAGGAGAACAATGTAATAACCTCAATAGTATCACTGTGCAGATGAACTACAACTATTGTTTTCTTGTTTTCCGATTTATAATATAGCTCGTTGATACCATTAATCTTATAAAATTCATATTCGCCAGCCTTTAGGCTATCATTTTTGAGGTAGGTGGTAAATGGGAATGCATCATTACTTTGGTTAATTAATTTGTCATTAATATACACTGCATAAGCATAATCTTTATAAACTGAATTGTCGGCAGTTGATACTGGTTGCAACAACTCCAGATTTACTGTTTTTTCACCTTCCTGTTTTTTGAAGTCGATATACAAATACACATATCCTAATAGTGTGGCCTTGTTACTGTCCTCATAAATTGGGATATGCGATAAGTAATAATGCCTGTCGAGAATTGACTCCTTATAAAATAGATGCTTATCACTAGTTACTGCCGATTCCTCCTTCTCCCTTTCTAATATTTCGTAAGTAACGGAGTCTGAGTTAAATAATCCCTTCTTGTTCTTATCAAATAAATAGGGAATAGTCCTGTATTTCTTACCCAATGAGGGTAGGTATATTTCATCAAATCTTTGATTTACATCCTTTCTATCCTTGGCATCCGGATCTTTAAAAAAAGATTTAATTTCAGGATCCCGTGTAATATTGACGACTATGCGGTCAAAAGAAGACTCCATAAAGTACTCCCTGTCTTGTGCAAATTTTTGGTAAGCAAATGCTTTTCTCCTTTCCTGTTCCTTTGTTTTAGTAAAATATTGGAGCAAAATGGTACTGAATGTGCAAATAAATACCGCCCAGAATATCATATGGGGTTCCAATAGATCAGATACCAGGGTAAAGTTTCTTATATCTAATATAATGATGAACAATAACAACCAACCAGTAAGCAGCCAATAAAACCCTTCATTGATATTGTGAGAAAAATAGATGAAGCATAATCCGGTAAAGCCTATGATTGATAATTTCAAAAATTCGCTCTTAATCAACACGCGAAACTGTATATTATAGATATAAATAATGAGGCACGACATACCTGTAATAGTACCAACCACCAATAATCCCAGTATGGTATAAATATTTATTGAGTAGAAATGGCTTACATCAAATGAAATATTGGAATCTATTACCAGCCGCTTGATGACGTTAACAAACAGGAAAACATAAGCCACCAGCCCCACCACCAATATCAGTGCCACCAGATTGCGCACAAACTTGTTGTGTACATTATCGAAATAATTTTTGTAAGGTGTATGCCGGGTAATAAATACAATAACCCACAGCACGCATAAGGTATTGATACACAAGTCGCCAAAGGATGAAAGGTAAATATTGGAGGCATAAAGGGTAGGTGAAAAGAAAGGAAGCGTTTCAAGATTGAAGGGTAGGCCATAGGCATACAACAACCAACGCAGGATAAAAATAATTTCCAACATGATGATAAATCCTGCCAGAGGAGAATTTCGCTTGGTATGGTGTATGGTCATTAATTGCAGCCACGATATGCTGGCCATTAACGACAATAGGAATACAATAAAGAAAAATGGGTCAGGTACCCACTTCTGTATATCCTGCTGGTTGAAATGCAGGAAAAATACAGGGGTATCCCCATCCAGGCTTACTGCAAAGTCGCCCGATTTATATTTATCAGCCAAGACTATGCCCGTTTGCACAGGTATATACTCAGATGCAATAAAGTGACTCTTTAGGTATTCATTTTCTAATGAATACCTAATAAGCACTGGAAATAGGACGACGATATTTTTATTCCCCCCCTGATTATTTAGTCTGATGCATTTCTTAATAAAGACCCCCTTCTCCGTATTACTAACAATAGGCTTGTCAAAACAAGAGTCATTGTTCTTACTTATTACTGCATTAGTATTCCAGAACTTGAGTGAGTCATCAGAATAGGCATAAATATAAAATGGATATTTCTTTATTTGTCCAAATTCCCCTTCTGATAGTGAATCACTGAAAATTCGTCTTATCAGGTCTTCGTGAGTAATAAAACCTTCAAACTGGTCGTATTGGTTTTGTAAATTGGCATTTACATCTTTGGCCATCCTGTCGGGCAATAAGGCCTGCCTGTGCATTCTGAAGTAGTAAAAAGTAATACTCCAGAATAATGCACTCAGCAATAGCCAACCCCAATATGGATGCCGTCTGAACATATTATTTTATTTCAGTGGCTTTCACCTTGTTCCACAATTCGTCCATTTCCCATAAGGTCATATCATGCAGCGATTTGCCCTGCTCCTCGGCCATACTTTCCACAAGTTGAAACCTCCTGATGAATTTCTTATTGGTCAATTCCAATGCCCTTTCAGGGTCTACCTTCACGAAACGCGCATAGTTTATGAGTGCAAAAAACACATCACCAAATTCTTCCTCAATATCCTTTTGATTACCGCTTTCTACAGCTTCGTAAAGTTCTGCCACTTCCTCATTTACCTTATCCTGCACCTGGCTCACATTTTCCCATTCGAAACCTACCTGCTTTGTTTTTTCCTGGAGCCTTAGGGCCTTTACCAGGGCAGGCATGGCTTTTGGAACACCACTCAATATTGATTTCTTACCTTCTTGTTGTTTTATTTTTTCCCAATTGGCCTTTACCTCAGTTTCATTATTCACTTTTACATTGCCATATATATGAGGGTGGCGGTTGATGAGTTTATTGCAAACCCCTTCTATTACATCGCCAATATCAAATTTACCCTGCTCGGCACCTATTTTACTATAGAACACTATATGTAGCAGCAGGTCGCCCAGTTCTTCCTTAAGTCCCTTCCAATCTTCATTGGTAATGGTTTCAGATAGTTCATAAACCTCCTCCAGTGTTTGTGGCTGGAGGGAATGAATAGTTTGTTTCCTGTCCCAGGGGCACTCTACCCTTAGTTCATCCAATATTGTTCTAAGCCGGTCAAATGATTTTGAATATTCCATAGCAATTATAATTACCCAATATTACTTAGGAACTACGAAATAATAAAACCTACTTTGGAATGAGCGCTTTAAATAATTATAATTAAACGTAAATGAAAACTTACTCTCCCCATCTATACCCCTCAGCTTTAAGGCCAGCCAATTGCAGCACTCTGTGTATTACTGTATAAGCTACATCATCTATCGTTTTAGGATTGCTATAAAATGATGGCGTAGCCGGGCAAATAATACCACCTGCCTCAGTAATGGCAGTCATATTACGCAGGTGGATAAGGTTATATGGGGTCTCCCTTACCACGCATATAAGTTTGCGACGCTCCTTCAGCATCACATCGGCAGCACGGCTTACCAGGTCATTACTTATACCCCCGGCTATCCTTCCCAATGTACCCATACTACACGGACAGATAATTAATGCACTATAACTGGAACTACCTGAAGCAAAAGGTGCAAAAAAATCGTTCTTGCCCCACACCTTAAAAGGGAATTGCTCATAATCTTTATTACCCAGCTCATGTTGCCACACGGTATGTGCATTATCGCTCCACACAATACTTACCTCGCCTAATTGCAATTCCAGCCTTTGGAGCTGTTCCAACAAAACTTTGGCATAAATCGACCCACTCGCACCTGTAACCGCAATTGCTATTTTTATCATAAAATTATTTCGCAATCCGGCAAAACTACATGGAATATTTGTAAATTCGTTCCAAATTTTTTGTATGAAGCGATTGTTGTTTGTCGTGTTGGCTGTTGTTTGCCTTTGCCCTGTGCTACATGCTCAGGAGAAAAAAGCAGTTAAAAAAGCTCCGGTTAAGGCTGCTACTAAAGGTAGCCCTGCCAAATCTGAATCTAATAACAAGGAAATCCACTGGATTACCAATATGGATGAGCTTCAGGCTAAAATGAAGAAAGAACCTCGTAAGGTTTACATGGACGTATACACCGACTGGTGTGGCTGGTGTAAAAAAATGGACGCTACCACTTTCAGTGACCCTAATGTTATCAAGTACATGAATACCAATTTTTACCCTGTAAGATTGGATGCAGAACGCAAGGATAATATTAGTTTCAACGGTAAGGAATACCATTTCGAACCACAGTATAAGGCTAATACATTAGCTGTGGAATTACTACAAGGTAAAATGGGCTTCCCTACCAGTGTATTTATGTTGGAGAATTTCACCAACCCTACCCCTATTGCAGGTTATTTCGACATTAAGCAAATTGAAATGTTCCTGACCTTTTTTGGGGACAACAATTATAAGCACATGACCTTTGATAACTACCAAAAGGAATTTAAATCTAAGTGGGATAAGGGTATTGCCGCAGATAATACACCGCCTCCAGGTCATTAATTATTAGGGGTGTTTTGGAAAAATAAATTTTATACAATCTGAAAACTAATATAGAAATGAAAAAAGCTACCATCGTATTATTAACAATCCTACTAGCTGGTAATTCTGTGATGGCACAGAGCAGCAAGACTACTAAAAAATTAACAGCCAAACCAGCAGCCACCGCTGAGGCCGAGAAACCAAAGAAGGAAATCCACTGGATTACCGACTTCAATGAACTACAAGCTAAAATGCAGCAGGAACCCAAAAAGGTTTATATCGACATGTATACCGACTGGTGTGGCTGGTGTAAAAAAATGGACGCAAGCACATTTAGCAATCCTGCAGTTATAAACTACCTGAATGCCAATTTTTATTGTGTAAAGTTCAATGCAGAGCGTCAGGATAAAATTGTTTTTCAGGGCAAAGAATATCAATTTGACCCAAATGCAAAGGCAAACACCCTTGCTGTAGAGTTGATAAAAGGCGAAATGATGTATCCAACCGCTGTTATCATGATGGAGAATTTCCAGAACCCAGTGCCACTAAAGGGATATCTTGATGTACCACAACTGGAAACTGCCGTTACCTATTATGGCGATAATGTATACAAGCACCAGAATGGCCAACAATACCAGCAAACCTACAAGCCAACGTGGGCTAAAGCTTCAGGTACAAGTAATTAATCCATACAGATTAATTTATGAATAGGTGTTCAGCAAAACTGAACACCTATTCTCATTTTATATCCTCATGAATATGTTTCATATCTGTTTGGTAGTATTTGCAAAGGCCTTTTAGTCCGCACTCCTTACACTTAGGGTTTCTTGCTACACACACATACCTGCCATGCAATATGAGCCAATGGTGGGCGATCGCCAATAAACTTTTTGGGATATTGGCTACTAGCTGTTCTTCAGCCTGTAAAGGTGTTTTGGCATCTTTTGTAAGCCCTAATCTGGCCGACACCCTAAATACGTGTGTGTCAACCGCCATCCCTGGTTTCTGAAACACTACCGACACTATAACATTAGCAGTTTTGCGGCCCACACCGGGTAATTGCACCAGTTCTTCAATAGTATCAGGCACTTCTCCATTATATTTTTCAATCAGCATTCGGGCCATACCCAAAAGGTGTCGCGATTTATTATTGGCAAAAGTGACACTCCTAACCAGCGGTTCCACATCTTCAAACTCAGCTTTAGCCAGGCTTTGCGCATCAGGGAAACGTTCGAAAAGTTGTGGGGTAACAATATTCACCCGCTTATCGGTGCATTGGGCAGATAGAATAACAGCCACCAGCAATTCATAAGGATTGGTATAGTGCAATTCCGTTTCAGCATTAGGCATGTTTTTCTGAAACCATTCAATTACCTGGTTGTACCGCTCTTTTTTAGTCATGTTTTATTGCCTTTATAAGTAGCGAAATTACATTATTGCTTTTACTATCAACTAATACAACTATCTCCTAAGTACTTACTACTATGTACAACAAGGAAACGACTAACTACCATTTACTAACTACCTTCTACTTATAAGAAACATCTTTCTACTCTCTACTTTCTACTTAAAAATCACTTTTCCACCTCAAACATCAGCGCATAGCCATTCATGCAATACCTAAGGTGTGTCGGTTCAGGTCCATCATCAAATACATGCCCTAGGTGACCACCACAGCGGGAACAAACAACTTCATCCCTAACCATACCATAAGAATCGTCTTTAGCAACAGATACACTGCTTTTATTAAGCGCCTGGTAAAAACTTGGCCATCCGGTATGGCTATCAAATTTTGTACTGGAACTAAATAATGGATTGCCACAAGCAGCACAATGGTATTTGCCTTTTCTTACATTATGCACAAATGGCCCGCTATTCGCTCTTTCGGTGCCTTTTTCACGCATAATTTCATAAACCTGAGGTGCCAGTATTTTCTTCCATTCAGCATCAGCCACCTTCAGTTTAGCTGTTTCAGTTGGTTTGTAATACGGATTTTTGGTTTCATCCTGAACCTGTGCATTTGTGCATGCACTGCCTCCAAAAATAATAATCAGGCAAAAAATGATGATTCTGTTTTTCATAAAAATTGTTGTTTGCTATTACTAACGAAAGACTTGTCTGTTTGGATTGATAAAATTATGCTTAAAAAAAGTTAATAAGCATTGTTTCTATGTTTATGGCTATAGACAGAATGATTATTATTATTTTTGCTATAGAACCAATCAATCTAAGGTATGGTAATTGCAAATCCACTTTCAGATACTGTATTCAAATTGCTAATGTCTGATAACCGTATAGCAAGGTTTTTCATTCAGACATTATTAGATGAAACCATAACAGAATTGGAGGTAAAGCAACTGGAATTGGTTTATGATAAGGATGGCAACACTATTATGCCAGCTTCTTTTGCTATTTTTAGGCTTGACTATGTGGCTACCATAAAACTGGCTACAGGGGATTATAAAAAGGTGCTTATAGAGATTCTAAAAGCAAAGAACGTCACAGATATAATGAGTTTCAGGAACTATCTTGATAAACATTATATGAGGAAGGAAGAGGTATTTGTCAAAGGTATTCCCAAATATTCAATTTTACCAATTGTTACCATCTACATTTTGGGTTATAAATTACCAGAAATAGACACTCCTGCTGTAAAGGTTAGCCGTCAATATATTAACCAGATAAATCATCAGGTGATTACTCAAAAAAATGAGTTTATAGAGAAATTAACCCATGATAGCTATATCGTACAGATTCCAAGAATAGATGGCAAAATACAAACCAGCCTGGAACAGGTGCTAAGTTTTTTTGAGCAAAAATACTATATCGATGATGCAGGAATGCTAAAGGAATACCCATATCCTATAGTAGATGAAGATATGAAGCTGATTGCCGATGCACTGCATTATGCAGGTCTTGACCCCATTAAGAGAAGAATGATTGAAACAGAAAATGAGGCTTACAGGGTTTATCTGGCAACCACAAAAGAACTACAGGAAAAACTGGATATTGAACAAAAAGCTCGGTTGGCCGCTGAAAAAAACAGTTCAGGAGATGCTTAATGAAATAGCCGAATTAAAAAGAAAGCTCGGAACAACCTGATTTCGTAAGGTATTATTCCA
>CAIWHI010000346.1 GCA_903912435.1 uncultured Bacteroidota bacterium
AACTTTCAATAAATATAAAAATGCAGGTAAGTTTCGCCCATCAGACCTTAAATAGTGATTATCGTCAATGTCACATTTTCGCCTTAAATAAGAGGTGGATGATGTATCATGGAAATGAAAAATCCTAATTGATGATATATAATTCTGTATTTCTTTATAAGCCGGATGTATCGGATTTGCAAATGAACTTTCTTTTTTATAAGCTTCACTATATAATCTAATATCACCATATTTTATACTATAACCACCCAATTCATGAATTATATACAATCCACCTTCATTAGTTTGTCCTAACTCAAATGAGTATTTAAAACCACGCTCCTCAATATCTTTCATTGCAATTTCACCTAGAATCTTTTCAGATGTTTTACTTCCATAATAAAGAATGTTTTCAGGATTTTCCTCTATTACATACCGCTGTAACCTATTGTTGAAAATTTCGCTAAGCATCTTAAAAAAGGCTATGAAGTTACTTTTGCCAGCACCATTGCCACCTATTAATATATTAATAGACTTCAATTCCAGTTCCATTTTCTTTATGGATTTGAACCGCTCTATTTTTATATATTCTATCATAATCTGGATTTTAAAAACGTATTATTTCCCCTGGTATCTTTTTGAAATAAGTTGATGCCTTATCATAAACTCTTTGTTTGAATAATGCCATTTCGAACAATCGCTTATTCTTCGATCACTACTTAAATACCGCCCTAAATTACCAATTAATTCATAACCAAAATACATAATTCCATTTCGTTTGTTTGTATGGTCCCTACATGGCGCAAGAATTCCGCAGATCCACATGTGTGTACAAATCAGCCTGACTGTTATATACATTCTGAGAACCCAAGCCTATTAACTCCCCTTGCCCCATAGTTTACCATCCCTATACAAATAGCCTGCCCCCGCTAAAGGGGTGCATAAACAGGGTTAGGTATCATAATGCTACAAAGCCAGCTACTCCTAATGGAGTTCTTTCCATCACGGCTACAAATATTGCTTCTTGACACCCCTACAAAATAGCCCTTATCGCCATTCCGGAGAATGGCTGCCACCACGACGTAGACAAAGTCATCGCCGAGCATCAACAGGGACAAAACCTGCAAACAAAAACAAAAAATCAGCTTCATCTGAATAATCAGCTTCAATCAGTGGTTCAGACACAATTCAAACATACCTACCTGCAATTATCATTAACCTACATACCTTTATCCTAAAATAATTTTTGCCACTTTCAGATTTTACATACCTTAGCAATCAGGCATAAATCCCAATCGAAATTTGCGCATATGAAACACAGGACTCTATTATTTTCCAGCTTATTGTATGCCTCTTTGCTGGTATCATGTGGTAAAACTTCTACTTTCCCACATTGTAATCTTGTTACTCTTACCGATTCTACTACTTCGGTGCAGTCGGTGGCGAACTTTACTTATGATGAGCAGAACAGGGTTACCAATGTGGTGGTTACCGGGGCAAAAGCTTGCACCCGAACCTATACCTACCTGGGCAATAAGGTGATTTTTAATGTTACCGACACTACTCCTGGTATATTAATGGAGACTGATACCCTGATGATGAATAGCTTTAATCTTATCAGTACTCAATCTACCAGGTACATCACTAATGGCACCACCGAATTTAAAACCTACTTCTACGACAATACAGGTAACCCATTAAGCAGCATAGCTACCGATAATGGCCTTCCAGGCGATACCCTCATTTATTCAACCCAAAATGGCGACCTCCTTTATGAAACTGTTAAGGGGAAGTCGGTGCATAAAAATGACTTCACCTATTATTCAGGGCAGGATTTCGTGAAGGGCGACCCTACCGATTTCAGGCAGTATTTTTATTATGGCGGCTTGTATTACCAGAACAAGCACATGCTTTATGAACTGTATACCACAGGGAAGTCTTATAAAAGGTATGCCTATTCTTTTGTTGATAACCGCATAAAACAAGTCTACCTCCGCCAATGGACCGCCCCCGATACAGATACCGTGACACACTACATAAATTATACTTATAATTGTAAGTAAGTGTTATAAAAGCAGGATTACCTAACTTTGTTATTCTAAAGATTACCCCCGAATAATGTCACCCTTTCAGGGTTCAATGGCATTTTTGTTTCATTTTTCTATAATAAGGTCAACCCTTCGGGTTGAGTGTTTTTCTAATTCATGGTCCAAACTAGCTTTGACCAGAGCACTACAGCCCATTTGGCAATGTCATTAGGTTAATGGA
>CAIWHI010000347.1 GCA_903912435.1 uncultured Bacteroidota bacterium
AATTCCTGCCTATGTATAGGGAAAGTAAGGATGGACAAACTACTATCTTGGAGCTTCAAAAGCTGAATGATATTATTGAGGTGAAGGCCAATTAAATAATTGGTTCACCCTTAATATCCTTCCATTACCCCTACCTTTACTAATGGATGATAGTTTTATAATAGAGGTTGTGGTGAATAATTTGGTATATGGTTTTGAGGCTCAGCTGGTAGAAGTGGGGTATATTCATAAGGTTATGGTGGTCATCAATAATATCAATGTTATTTATGAGCCTGATGAAGAACGAAATTATAGGGCCATCATCACAGATAAGGATATCCCACTTGTCCGACACACAGATATAGAATTGATACAGGCCGTTGGCAATGCCATTGAACTGGCCAGGCAATCATGATTGGGTCATTAGGTACTTAAGCATTAACTTGCACCTGTGTTTGCCGATATTATTCTTCCACTCAATCTACCGCAATTACTTACTTATGGGGTTCCACACCAAATGCAGGAACACCTAAGGCCTGGTATGCGTGTGGAGGTGACACTGGGCAAGAATAAGCAATATGCAGGAATTGTAGAACGACTCCACAATAATAAGCCTGAGGAATACATGGTAAAGCCCATCAAAAGCATCATTGATGAGGAGCCTGTGGTGAATGAAAAGCAGATGCAGTTTTGGCGATGGATAGGCCATTATTATATGGCTGCCCCTGGTGAGGTGATGCAGGCAGCACTCCCTGCCCATCTTAAAATGATGGGGGAGACCCGCCTGGAATGGGTGGGTGATGAAAGTGTAGTGTATGATTGGAGCTATGAGGCCATGCCCGCGGTTGAGGCATTAGAACTCCGCAAGGAACTCACCATTAGCGAATTAAGAACCTTCGTAAAGCCCAATGAATTCCCTGCGGTACTCAACGAGCTATTGGAAAAAGAAGCCATCCGTATCAACGAAACCCTAGAAACTTCTTACCGTGCCAAGAAGGAAAAAGTAATCACTCTATCACCCCAATACAGGGATGAGGCCGGAATGATGGGCCTTTTCAAAAAGCTGGAAAAATACCCTAAGCAATTAGAGGTACTCATGAGCTATATCCAACTGAACCAAAAGGATGGGCTGGTGAAGCAAATAGACCTTGCTGATAAAAGCGGTGCCACTACTGCCCAGATAAAATCGCTGGCAGATAAGGGCTATTTCAAAATAGAAGAAATACAAGTTGACAGGTTAATTAGGAAGTCGAATACAGTAAATAAAAACATTGTTTTTACTGCCGCGCAGCAAACGGCTTATTCACAATTGGAAGCTGGTCTTGCTGAGAAAAATGTAGCCCTGCTACATGGGGTCACGGGTAGTGGTAAAACCTTGCTCTATATTCATAAGATAAAAGAATGCCTGACAAGTGGCAGGCAAGCACTTTTCCTTTTACCCGAAATTGGCTTGACTACCCAGTTGGTAACCCGGCTGCATGCCTATTTTGGCGAAATCCTGGGGGTTTACCATAGTCATTTTAGTAATAATGAGCGGGT
>CAIWHI010000348.1 GCA_903912435.1 uncultured Bacteroidota bacterium
TATATTAATGTCTTAAGCGGCAGGTAACAAATGAACAAAATAGCCTCCTAATCCCTCCCTAAAGTACGGGCCATGTATCCGATGCCCTTGGCAGGCTTATTGAAAATGAAGGACTCCGAAATCAATTGGGTAAAAACGCACGTGAATTCATCCTTTCTGAATGGGGCAATACTGCAAAATGCACAAAGGCATTATATTCAAAGTTGTTAGGGTTGTCAGGAATATGAATATTATACTATCGCATTGCGTAAATAAAATATGCAATTATTGGCATTGAATGGTAATTGATAATTAAATGCTATTTGGTAATCATTTATAAATAATAAACGTTGTTTATGTATTAGTTTATATTTGTTGAAAAATATTAAACAAATATTCTGCTTTTTTTGATTTCCTAATAAAATATGACTATTATTGGACTCTTGACGATTTTATGACAATCTAAGAATATAAAGCTCTTTAAGTAATGAAAACAAATATGCCAAGTCACGATGGTGATATTTTAAAAAATCTTAATGATTTTGCCTTCCGGGTTTTTGGATTTAATTTAGAATTAGAAAATAGTTCAAGCAGCTTAGAAGCATTTACCTGTGAATTAAGTAAGCTGGAACAAAAGATAAATTTGGCCCAAACCCCAACACCTTCATTAAAACAGCTTGAAATAAAAGACAAAATTGTCCTTAATATATTAGATGCTGCACCAGATGGTATGGTGGCAATAGACGAGCAAGGTAAAATCGTTCTCTTTAATAAAAGTGCCGAAACTCTATTTGGCTATAATAAGGAAGAGATTTTGGGTAATAGGCTTGAGATACTTATGCCCACCCAATATAATCATAACCATAATCACCATGTAATAGGTTATTTCAATAAGCCCTCAACCCGCCCCATGGGTGCCGTTGGTAGGGATATGTTTGCCCGAAAAAAAGATGGTACCCATTTTCCGGTGGATATAAGTCTAAGCTACATCGACACCCCGGAAGGTAAAATAGCCATAAGTGCCATCAGAGATATTACAAAGACTCAAAAAATCAATGATGCAATTAGGGAGAGCGAAAGAAAACTAAAAGATATTACAGCTACAATACCTGGTATTGTTTACCAATTTAAGGTTTTGCCTCAAAATAAGTTTGAATTTACATTTTTAAGTGAAGGCGCAGCCGAAATATGGGGGGTAACACCCGAGGACGTCTATAAGGATGGTAATTTGCCATTTACCAAAATACATAAGGATGATTTGCCTGCTGTTTTTGAATCCATGAATGCGTCCAACCTTAGTGGGCAAAGTATCAATATAGCTTTTAGGATTAATGCAGCAGATGGGCAAATTAAATGGATGCAATCCAGCACAATTCCCAGTATAGATAAAGATGGTATACCCATACGCTCAGGTTGTATTCTGGATATCACTAATATTAAATTGGTCGAACAGGATCTAATAGAAAGTGAATTGTTTAATAATAGTCTCTTATCCTCTTTGACTGCGCAAATAGCAGTAGTGGATAAACAAGGTACTATTATTGCTACTAATAAAACCTGGGATGATTTCTATAACGAACATGGCGAGACAATTCTGCCCAGACTAAAGCAAGGCCAGAATTTGTTTGATTTGTATGCCACCGAAAGTGAAACAGCAGACACTGTTGCTAAAGAAGCTCTAGCTGCTATAAATACAGTTCTTTATTCAACCAGTAAACCCATTCAAATACCATATAGTTGTATTCTTAATGGTGAGCAAAGATGGTTCTATCTAAGGGTTATGAAATTTGTTGGCGATGTACCTAAAGTGATTTTGGTACATAGTGACATCTCAGATATTAATAAGTCTGAATTGCTACTCAAACAGAATAAAGAAAAATACAAAACCATACTAGATACTACTGATGAAATGATTAATACCCTGTCGCCAGATGGGAAAATTGTTTGGGCAAATAATGCCTGGAAGAAAAATTTAGGATTTGTAGATGCAGATTTCGAAAATTTAAGACTGAGAGATATTTTACCTGATGAAATTATACCAGGTTTTAATGATCGTTTTATGCGGCTGAAATCAGGTGAAACCATACTCGGGTTTAAGGCGAACATGATTACAAAAAAAGGTATAGTAATTAATGTTGCAGGTTCCTTAGTGCCTATTTTTGAAGAAGGTGAATTTGTTGGCAGCCAGGCTTTTTTAAGAAATGTAACTGAGATAAATAGGGAAAGAGCCGAGCGACTTAAGGCTGAAAGTAGATTGCAGAAAACCCTAGATAATATGGTATCAGGGTGTATGATAGTAGGTTTCGACTGGAAATATTTATATGTAAACAGGGCTGCGGGTATCCAGTCATTTTCAAATCCGGAGGAACTAATAGGCAGAACCATGCAGGAAATGTTCCCTGGAGTTGAGGGATCTACAGTATTTGCCAGTTACAAAAAGGTAATGGATGGGCGCATCGCTCTGGAATTTGAAGATAAATATAGCTTTCCCAATGGAATAACAAGATGGTTTGAATTTAAGGTAGAGCCTACTGAAGAAGGGATTTTTGTTATTACAGTAGATGTAACGGATAAAAAGGAAGCACAGGACAAAATAAACAAGCATAAAGATATTTTGAGTGAATCACAACGAATAGCCCAGATAGGTAGTTGGGAACTCGATTTGGTGAATAATGAATTATTTTGGACTGAGGAGGCTTATAGAATATTTGGAATAAATCCTAATCTATTTGATGCAACTTATGAGGGCTTTCTTGCAATAGTTCATCCGGATGATAGGGATTTCGTTCATGATTCCTATTCCAGTTCTGTAAAGTATAAAACAGGTTATGACATTGTTCATAGGATAATGTCGTCTGATGGAAAGATAAAGTATCTTCATGAGCAGGCTAAAACCTATTATAATGAAGAGGGGCAACCAATTCGATCTATTGGTACAGTACATGATATTACCAGGCAGAAGGAGGCAGAGTTGATTATTCATCAAAATGAACAAAAATATCAGCAGGTTGTTGAGAATATTAGCGATGGCCTGATGGTAAGGGATATGAATGGCAAGATATTATTTGCCAATCAGCGTTTTCTTGATTTATACGGCCTTGAAGAATCTGATTTGGATACCATTTATTTGGGCGATCTAATCGCTCCAGAGCACAGGGACTTAATGGTGGAGCGGCATTACAGGAGATTTAGAGGTGAAGTAGTGCCTGACCAGTTTGAATTTTTAGCGCTTAGAAAGGATGGGGAGAAACGATGGTTCGAAACCCGGCAGACTGAAAATATTGAGAATGGTAGGGTGGTAAGCGTACAAACAATTGCCAGGGATATTACCGAGCGCAAGCTTGCCGATGAGGAGCGAACAAAGATCATTAAGGATTTGGTGAATCGAAACAAAGACCTGGAGCAGTTTACCTATATAGTATCTCACAACTTACGTGCACCTGTAGCTAATATAATAGGTATAACCAACATTGTGAATGATGTTACAATGTCCTTCGACCAAAAGACATCCTTCCTGGATGCACTGGCTGTTTCAGTCAATAGGATGGATGATGTGATTCGGGACCTTAATAATATATTGCAGGTAAGAAATAATCTAAACGAAACAAAGATGTCTTTGAAATTCAGAGATATCATAACCGATATTAAGCTCAGCCTTGGCAGCCTCATATCGGCAAATGATATAGTGATATTGACCGATTTTAAGAATGTGGAAGGTATCCACGCCATAAAATCCTATATCTATAGCGTGTTTTATAATTTGGTATCTAATAGTATCAAGTTCAGAAGGCCTAATGTGAAGCTGTTGGTTGAAGTAAAATCAAACCATGTTGGCAATAGTTTAGTACTAAAATTCACTGATAATGGCCTGGGTATAGACCTAAGTACTAAAGGAGACCAGATATTCGGGCTTTATAAGCGCTTCCACAGGCATATAGAAGGCAAGGGCATGGGGCTTTTCATGGTAAAGACACAGGTAGAATCGATGGGTGGAATCATATCTGTGGAAAGTAAGGTAGGTATAGGGACTACATTCACTATTGAATTCCCCTACACTTAGGTTTTGGATGGGGAATTGTGGCTCAATAAGGCATTAAAAATGGCCTAATTGATACAAATTTCCAGGTTAATAGGCTTAAATGATACGGGGTGAATAATTATATGCTTTGGCAACAAATACCCATAACCTACTGAACTACAACTCCATATGCCCCAATTATCCACCTAATCCATCCTGATACTAGTCAGAGTTGGGATAATAGTTTTGGTGGTGCGGAAAAGAA
>CAIWHI010000349.1 GCA_903912435.1 uncultured Bacteroidota bacterium
ATATGCATGGATATGTGCATGGTAGACATTACTGACATACCAGATGTAAAGGAAGGCAATGATGCAATTATTTTTGGCCCAGGATTATCAGTGACCCAATTAGCCCAATGGGCAGATACAATTTCCTACGAAATTATGACCAGCATCTCGCAAAGGGTGAAAAGGGTATATGTGAATGAGGAATAGTACCGATTAAGCAGGCACACGGCTTACCAACTCTGTATAATATTTGATTAGACCCTCCATAGGGCTTTTAATTACATTGCCTATTTCCAATTCGTATTGCTGGCAAAGGCTTTCAAGAATATCACTGAACTCAAATGCAATAGAACCAGAAAAATACAAGGGTAATTTCCATGTATTTCTGTGCTTCAATATACTTGTGTGGAAAAAATCGTTTAAGCAGTCTTCAATAATATTTTCAACCATATAGTGGCCACGGTTCTCTTTTAACAAGGTAACAAATGATGCCAGGTAACGATTTGGATTGGGTTCATGATACAGCTTATCAATTATCTTCCTGATATCATTACCAAACCTCATTTCAAAACCCATCCTTAGTTCTTCATCGAATGTATCGTAGGCATAATATTGCAATATACGTTTACCCATATAGTTACCACCACCTTCATCACCGGCTATATAACCCAGACTAGGTTTCTGTTCCTTAATGATGTCACCATTGTAGTAACAACTTGCACTACCAGTTCCCAATATGCACACTATACCCTTTTGGTTACCACATAAGGCCCTTGCCGCAGCCATTATATCGCCCTGTACCTCTGCATTAGGAATACCAAAATGTGCCTCGAAAATTTCTTTTAGAAAAACCTGTTTTGCAGGATTTGCAGCTCCTGCTCCAAAATACTCCAGACTTTCAGCACCGTAAATTGTATTATCCCAGGGAAGCTCATTTTTAAGTAAGTCGGCAATGTATTCCCTGCTTTGCAAGTAAGGATTAATACCTTGTGTACCAAACCTTACGGGCTTCTTTCCTTGAGAAATAAGGCACCAGTCGGTCTTTGTACTACCACTATCTGCAATCAGGTAAGTCTTCATACATATCGTTTACTATACAAATATGCATCAGGAAAAATGAAATTCCTAGGATAAGAAGCAGAAATTTGAAAAATATAATCTTGTTATACGTAAGTTAACAATCTTATGACTGAAATTTATTATTGACCCGGAAAAGTCCTTAGATTAATCTAAATTCTACAGTTGAAGGTTTTCTAAAAGGGGAAAAACACCCTAACAAGTATTGCCATAAACCTAAGAAATCAATAATTAGAAAAAGGAGATTTTACTCTTTGCACTTCACCACCTGTATGTATCAGGTATTGTTCAAACTGGCTTTCGTTTAGAATGGCTTTAAACCTGGCATCCTTATTTTTCTTAAGTTCCTGTTGTAATTTCTTCACAATGCGCTTATCACTAATTTTTCCTATACTATCTACTGAACAATAATACCCCAGATTAGTGACCTTGACTATTTCGTACTGCTTTGCGTTCACAACAAGGTTTTGCTTTATCCAACTGGTTTCACTATTGGCTCTTTGCTCCCATAATTTAATACTATGTGCCTGAGCAGAAGAAAAAATAGACAAAAAAAGCATAACCGTAACCACCAACGCATTGACAGCCAACCTATTATATAATTTACCAGACAAAATCATAAGATTACCCTTAGTAAAAAAAACCGCTTTTATGGTAATGTGCCATTCCTTTGCAATCTAAGTAACAAAAACGGTATTGCACAATTTAGTGACTATCATTTTTTTAGGGGCCCGCTAGTTATAGCCTTAATAGTTTTCAGAGAATGGGTTAACTACTTCTTCCACACTATCTTATCCAGGCTTTCCTGCGCCAATGGGTGGTAGTTTTTCCTGAAATTATTATAAATCTTAATACCCATTTCAGCGGTTTGAGGTGATTTCATCATCTGACCATAAAGAGGTTCCAAAAATTTCCTTCTACCCACCATACTCAAAAACTCTTCCATCTTTGGATAAGCTTTGGTGTAGCCTGCCCTTACTGCCATAATAAACCACAAATCTGCGATTTCGCTGTTTTCAGAATTAGAAAAATTATAGACATCATCCAGTTTTTTCATTTGCAATACCGAGAGGGCAGGTGGCATTTTGCGCAGGAAATGAAGCCACTCATGCGTAGTCCATTCAGTTGTATTCAAGTGGGCTGGTTCCACATCTGCCAAAAACTTATCCCTCTCAGAATCTACCTTGGCAAAACGCTCCTGATCGACTCTTGGGCAATTCTCTGGTATCCCAGCACCATACACCCATTGTTTAATATTTATCTTGCTTTTTAATACCTCATTATCCTTAAAAAGGGCAGTATCCATATAAACTAAAAATGCCTCTGTAGTTATGGTCTTAAAAGCAAACTGGTTGAAATATTGCTTCAAAAAATGGTCGAACCTATCACGCCCCACCGAAATTTCTAACAACTTCAAAAAATGGCTGCCCTTTTCGTAAGGAATATCTGTTAAGCCATCATCCGGGTCGCGACCCTTAAGGTCTAGCTTCAACCATGTATCTTTTTTATTGGTAAGCGTCAATTCATCCACCGCAGTCACCAAATCCTGATAGCCTAGCTCCCATAGCATGTCGCTATAGCTCTTGCCCATCATCTGCTCCATTATCCTGCGCTCGAAATAATCGGTGAATCCTTCATTAAGCCAAAAATCGTTCCATGTGGCGTTGGTAACCAGATTACCACTCCAGCTATGAGCCAATTCATGTGCTATAAGGCTCATCAACGACCTGTCGCCGGCAATAATGGTAGGGGTAGCAAATGTTAGTTTTGGATTCTCCATACCACCAATCGGGAAGCCGGGAGGCAAAACAATGGCATCATACCTACCCCATCTATATTGGCCATAAAGTTGTTCGGCATTATCAACCATCCGGCCTACCCCATCAAATTCATAACGGGCTTTATCAATCATACCCTTTTCGGCATATACCCCTGTGCGGTCATCAATACTTCTAAAAGCAATATCACCCACTGCCAATGCCATTAAGTAAGCTGGTATAGGCTGGTCCATCACAAATCTGTATACTCCACTATCGTTAGACTCCTGGGGATTCACTGCACTCATCAAGGCCATTAACTCCTTAGGCACACTCACCTTAGCATTGTAGGTAAACCTGATTCCCGGCCCATCAGGGCAAGGAATCCAGGAACGGGCATAAATACTTTCAGATTGGGTAAACAAAAACGGATACTTCTTATCGTGGGTCTGTTGTGGGTCAAGCCATTGCAAAGCCCTTGCATTGGGGCCTGTGGCATACCATACGGTCACTGACTGGGTATTTGCAGTAACAGGCACATGCAAAGCACTACCCAGAAACTTAATTGGAGAATCGAGCCTGAAAGCCACCTTTTTACCATCTACCCATACACTATCAATCGTAAGGTCGTAGGTATCCAGCCTTAAATCTTTATTGGTATTTTTGTTATTGATAGTCCAATGAGCATTTCCACTTATCTTCTTTCCTACCATATCTACCTTAATATCCAGGTCCAGGTGCTCAAAAACAATACTATCACCATTTGACAACGTATGTACGTCCTTTATTGACACCGAATCATGGGTAGGCTTCTTCTCCACCTTTTTGGAACCACAACCAGTATTTACAAACAATAAAAAACTTAGAAAGAATAGAATAACCAGATTTCTCAACATAGTATATTTGTTCTACATAAAAACCAATCCACGAATTAAAATGGGAAGGCAGGAAAAAAAATTAGAAGTGCAAATTTGCAAAATTATGTTGACTTAAGCAGGCAAAATTTAATACTAGCAATCAGGCATATAACTATCTTGACGAAAACCACCAATTTAACATCAATTTCAAGACTTAAAACCCCTATCCAAACCTGATTTAAACTACCTTTAATTATGATTGAGGAATTAGACGAACCAGATTTTGAAACGCAGGAGTTTTTCACCTCCGAAACTACCTATACCGATCTGGTATTCATCAATGGCATAAAAACCGAAATAAACTTCATTTGCTGCCGCAAGGGTTTTGCCGACCAGTATTTTGCCGTAAACCTAAGCCGCAAAGGCACATGCATCAATAGCTATACAATGGTAGCAGTGGGCCGGGATGAAAACGGACTGATTTGGCGTTTTGAGGAAGATACTGTGCCTAAAGAAATAAAAAGCAGGGAAAAGGAATTTAGTGAACTGCTGGAGAGCAGGACTAAATAACCTAGTCTTTTTTATCATCCCCATGAATATTTAAGGTGCGAAGTGCCGGTGCTGCAAACCACGTTACTGCAACTACTACAATGGTCATACAACCACCAAATACTACAGCAGGTATAGTGCCCATCCATTTTGCAGTTACCCCACTTTCCATGGCACCCAATTCATTTGAGGAACTAATGAACATAGTATTCACTGCAGCAACCCTGCCCCTCATAGCATCGGGTGTATAAACTTGCAAAATCGTGCCCCTTATTACCACACTAATAGCATCAAGCAGGCCTCCAAATAGCAACATTAAGAAAGCTACAATAAAGCCCCATGAAATACCAAAATCAAGTATGGATATAATATTTGTTGTACCAAAATAACCACAATAGCCAAAAACGATGGTGGTAATACCAAAACCTGCTATACTCAACATCAGCTTTATGCCTGGGTTTGTTTTTAATGGCATAAAGGATAAAATGACTAGCCCGATTACCGAACCAATACCCGGTGCGGCCCTCATCCAGCCATAGCCTATTTCGCCAACCTTTAGGATATCATCAGCATAAACAGGCAATAAGGCTACTGCCCCACCAAATAAGACTGCAAACATATCTAATGACAGTGCAGCAAGGATAATTTCAGTTTTAAATACAAATCTGATTCCCTCACTTAAGCTTTTAAGTATGGGTTCCTTATCTTTTTTATGAATTGCTTGTTTGGGAATTCGTAACAAAGCCAATAAAGAAACTACCTGAATCAGCACAATACTTATGAGACTAAACCAAAACCCTGTGATAGCAATCATAAACCCTGCAATTAAAGGGCCTACCACGGCACCTGTTTGCCATGAGGCACTACTCCAGGTAGTGGCATTAGG
>CAIWHI010000350.1 GCA_903912435.1 uncultured Bacteroidota bacterium
ATTTCATCAGCAAATTCATCAAGGTCAATATCGTATTCAACATCTTCTTTCACATCCCTGTACACATCAATGCTGTAACCGGTAAGTTCCTGTGCCAATTTAATATTCACTCCTTTCTTACCAATAGCCAGTGAAACCTGGTCTGGGTCCAGATAAACATCGGCACTCTTATCGTCATTATTCAGCTCCATCTTGTTGATACGTGCCGGGGTAAGTGCCCTTTGCAATAACAACTGTAGGTTAGCGGTATAGTTAATTATATCAATATTTTCATTTTTCAGTTCACGAACAATGCCATGAATCCTGCTACCCTTCATACCAACACATGCACCCACTGGGTCAATGCGGTCATCATAACTTTCTACAGCTACCTTTGCGCGCTCACCTGGTTCCCTTACAATCTTTTTCACCACTATCAGGCCATCCATAATTTCAGGCACCTCAATTTCAAGCAGTTTTTCAAGGAATGATGGAGCGGTACGGCTAAGAATAATAATTGGTGAGTTATTTCTCATCTCCACTTTCTTTACCACAGCCCTTACACTTTCGCCCTTCTTAAAGAAATCTGTAGGGATTTGCTCACTTTTTGGCATTATCAATTCATTGCCTTCGTCGTCTAGCAACAAAATTTCTTTTTTCCATATCTGGTATACTTCGCCATTGATGATATCACCAATACGGTCGGCATACTTTTTCATCAGGTTATTTTTCTTCAGGTCGCCAATACGTGCAGCAAGTGTTTGCTTGGCAGCAAGTATAGCCCTGCGACCGAAATTGCGAACATCAACTTCCTCATAAACTTCTTCACCCACACTATAATCAGGCTCAATCTTAATTGCTTCGGAGTATGGTATCTGGAGATTATCATCTTCTACCATATCATCTTCTACAATCTCACGCCTACGGAATATTTCAAGGTCACCGGTCTGGTCATTTACGATAACGTCAAAGTTCTCATCCGTTATATACTTTTTACGCAGCAATGTCTTAAACACGTCTTCCAGTACCTTCATGAGGGTAGGCCTGTCGATATTCTCGGCGTCTTTAAACTCCTGGAAGGAGTCAATGAGGTTGATACTTGCCATATTATGCTATCTTTTTCGTTCTCCCGGTTATCCGGAGTGAATCTTAATTAAAAAATAATTTGTACAACTGTTTTCTTTATTTCAGAATGAGGTATTTCTTTCAAAACACTCACTTTTGCTTTTTTCTCTAATACCTCAAGCGTAATAAATTGCTCATTATTATCCTTTAGCATTCCGGTAATTTCCAGGCCTTCGCCGGTAGTTACCATTACTTTGCGGCCTATATTTTTAGTATACTGCCTCATTTGTACCAGTGGTTCATCAACCCCTGGGCTTGATACTTCCAATGAAAAGTCACCGGCCGGAAACATTTCTGAGTTTTCAATCAATGGGTAGAGTTTACGATTGATAGCAGTGCATTTATCAATTGAAAAGCCACTATCAGCATCCAAAAAAACCTTTACATTGTTTGTAGGTTTCACCTTAATGCCAACAATAAAAATATCTGTACCATCTATTAATGGTTCCAGAAATGAATAAAGTTTTGCTGTTATTTCGTCCATAAGTAAAAACGAAGGGGACAACTATGTGTCCCCTCTCTCTTTTAAATTCATTGCAAATATACAACAAATTTCTTTCTTAGCAATGATAAATATCATTTTTTAGTTAAAAGTGCCGTCATAAACAGTCTTTTATCTCTATAATAGCCTTAATTTGACTTTTAGAATTAGTACTTCTACTAGTAAAATATCGAAAAATTATTCTTGAAGATTGTAGCTAAAAAACCAAACCTGTATTTAATTTCTACTAATACCCAACATAAGGTCGGCTGTAAACCCAAAGCATTCTCCATCAGGTTTGTTTATTGAACCCATTCTCACGCGTGATTCTACATCTAGTACGAACCTTCCTTTGTGCCAAAATTCATATCCTGCACCCACTAATGAAGTAGTACCAAAGTAAAATTTACGTTCTTCATCGGTCTTAATATCATAAAACGCAGGTGCATCCAGTCCCAGCCCGGCACCTGCCATTAACCATAAGTTTTTCATAGGCCAATATTGAAACACAGGCACAATACCTTCAAACCCCCTGCTTTGGTGTCTATCTGTTGAGTAATCTGTATATACTGTGCCGGGTAACATTATAGCCAGGGCTGAATGCTTGCCTAATTTCATACCGACTTTTAAATTGGGAATTGAAAATGAGGATTGTGGAGCAACTGTTCCGATAGGACCACCAATTTCAATATGAGAAAATCCCACCGCGGCACTATAAATAAACTGGTTTTTTGAATGACTTTTAGCCTCCTGACAATACCCATTGTTGATAAGAGCCAAAAATAATAGCAGAACCGATGTAATTGATTTCATATCTAAAGTTTAGGTAAAGGTGGAGTATATTGGCTGGAAATAAATTACCGTATGGTAATAAATTAGTTCCTGGATAACTTTTGTCTTATCCTGCTAAGGCTTTGGGTGGTAATACCCAGGTAGGAGGCTATTTGTTTCTGAGATGTGCGCTGGATGATATTTGGCTGCTTGTCCAACAGGCTGAGATAGCGCTCTTCTGCAGTGAGGGTGAGCAAATCTATTTGTTGCTGTTGTTTATCAACAAAGGAAGATTCGGCAGAGAATAGAAAAATTGTTTGCCCTATGGGTGTCTGCTTTAATGCTTCAATATTTGTAGCTGATATCCTAAGCATCTCAGAATGTTCCAATGCAATAGTGAATAGTGGCGATGGCTGGTGGGTGATGAGCGACATATAGTCACCAAAAAAGGAATCTTCATACATTAGGTCCAGGCATACAGTACCTACATTTTTCAGCAGGAAAACACCGCCGCTACCCTTCAAGATAAAGTAGGCATATCTTTCTATGTGAAATGCTTGCTTTATGATTTCATTTTTTTTGAATTTCACCAAATCGCATTTAGAGACAAACTGTTCCCATGCCTCTAATGGAGCATGTAAGTATTTATCGAAAGATGTTTTTAGCCTTTTCGCTATCATAATTACAAATACAAAGATAGTTGTGGTTTAGTGATAGTAATATCCGGATGGGATTAAAATTATCTGTAGTTGTACGAGATCAATGTGAAATAAGAATACAAAATTGTACAAAAGAAAAGAGCTGTTCCATAAGGAACAGCTCTTTTCAATATTACCAAGCAGGGATTAACTGCTTATATTTTACTTAATGATTTCAGTTACCTGACCAGCACCAACTGTACGGCCACCTTCACGAATCGCGAATTTAAGACCTTTATCCATTGCTATAGGAGCAATCAATTTAACAAGAAGGTTAACGTTATCACCAGGCATAACCATTTCAACACCAGCTGGAAGTTCGCACTCACCAGTTACGTCAGTTGTACGGAAATAGAACTGAGGACGGTATTTGTTGAAGAATGGAGTATGACGGCCACCTTCTTCTTTGCTCAATACATAAACTTCGCCTTTGAAGTCGGTGTGAGGAGTAATAGTTTTTGGAGCGCATATAACCATACCGCGACGGATGTCTTTCTTTTCTATACCGCGTAACAGCAAACCAGC
>CAIWHI010000351.1 GCA_903912435.1 uncultured Bacteroidota bacterium
CGTATTACTGCTGCTCCATGTGCCGCCGGTTGTCGTTTCAGTAAGGGTCGTTGATGAACCAATACACAGGCCGGTGATGCCGCCAATGGCGGCAGGGCCCGCTGTGACCGTAAAGCTATGGACAGCTCGGCATGAACCTATAGAATAGGTAACAGTACATGTGCCAGGGGCTACTCCTGTAATTATACCAGATGATGAACCTATGGTGGCCACCGAACCATTACTTGTTGACCAGATGCCCCCACCAACATAGTTACCGAGTGTGGTGGACCCACCCACGCAGATGGTATAAATACCGGTTATGGTGCTAGGAGCAGGAGATACTATAACTGTAGTAGTAACATAACATCCGGTACTCAATGTGTAAGTAATAATTGTACTACCACTTAGTAATCCCGTAACAAGTCCAAGAGTACCAATTACCGGCGCTACAGTAGCATTACTACTTGTCCAGGTGCCTCCTGCCGATGCATCGGTTAAGGTGGTGGAAGAGCCAACACATATTAATGTGCTACCAGATATAGGCGCGGGGTTAGGGTAAACTGTTACCCCTACAGAGGTAAAACATGCTGTAGGCAAGGTGTATGTAATAGTGGCTGTTCCCAAAATCAAACCGGTAACTATACCACTTGATGATCCAACAGGTGCAACAGTACTATTACTGCTGGTCCAAACTCCTCCACCAGGATCGCTCAATGTTGTGGTATAACCCAAACAAATGGCTGTAATACCCGTAATTGGAACAGGTGTGGGATTAACCGTAAAAGAAATTGTTGTAATACAGCTCGTGGCTAGGGTATAGGTAATTGTAATAGTGCCTGCTATCATCCCGTTTACTACACCAGTGGTGCTACCAATTGAGGCAACCGAAGCATCACTTGCAGCCCATGTACCACCTGCAGTTGCATCAGCAAGAGTAGTAGTTCCCCCCTCACATATTTGGGTAATCCCTGTAATTGGAGCAGGTAGCGGGTTAACTACTACTGGAAAAGTTACCTGGCAACTTGTAGGCAATTGATAAGTAATCAAACTGGTTCCTGCTGATACACCCAATACCACACCCGAAAGTGAACCAATTGTGGCTACCGACGTATTACTGCTTATCCAGACACCTCCGGAAGTAGCATCACCAAGAGTAATATTTAAACCAACACATACTGTACTGGTTCCTACAATAATAGATGGTAAGGGATTTACCAATAAAGTAGTGGTGGAGGTGCAACCCGTACTCATAGTATAAGAAATAACTACGGTTCCGGCGGATACGCCGGTAATAATACCTGTAGAGGACCCTGCTGTGGCTATTGCCCCATTACTGCTCACCCAGGTACCACCCACTGTTGGGTCTGTTAATAAAATAGATGAACCACCTGCACAGACCACTGTGGGGCCCGAAATGGGTAATGGAGAAGGATTAACCGCCATCGTAGTGGTTATACTACACACACCTCCCAATGAATAAGTAATTATTGCAGAACCGGCAGTAATACCCGTAACGAGACCGGATAATGACCCAACAGTGACAGTACTACTGGCACTGGTCCAGGTTCCTCCACCTACGGCATCAAATAATGTTGTAGATGACCCGGTACAGACTGTAGGAGACCCAATTATGGCTGTCGGAGCACTAGAAACCGTTATGGTTTTGGTAGCCAAACACCCCGTGGCCAACTGGTAGGAGATGACCGTGGTTCCGACCGAGACCCCATTGACTACTCCCGTGGTAGAACCAATTGTTCCCACAGTAGTATTGCTGCTTATCCATGTTCCGCCTGAAGTTGCATCTGTTAAAGTTATAGATGATCCTACACACAATATTGAAGATCCTGAAATTGCAGCCGGTGGTGTATTGTAAAATAGTTCTACACCGGTAGTTGTACCTGTGAGACCACTACCCGTACAGGTAAGTACACATCTGTAATAAATAGTGGCTGTAACTGTAGCCGTATACACCGCGTTTGTGGCACCTGACACATTAGAATAAGTAATACCATCGGATGACGATTGCCATTGAAAAGTGACTCCAGCACCTATAGATGCACAATTCAATGCTAATGTATCTACATAGGTTGAACATCCCGAAGTAGTGGATGGAGCAACTGTTCCTCCCGATGGAGTACCTAAACATTGATAAGACCATCGATAAACCTGATTTGTTGCCGGTTCTCCCGATAATGTTCTCGTTTCAGTACTACTACTTGCTGTAGGGGCAGCACTAACATCACTTAATGACCAAAATGGTTGGGAACCTGTAACCGGATATGCCCCGGAACCACCAGTAATACCAATGCCACAGCGACCACTTGCATAAGACCCGGTAGAAATGTCACTATATGCAAAATCAATGGTGTTGGTTGTCTCATAAAGAATTATTTCGCAGCTAATACGTGGAGTAGATGACCCATAAAATCCTACACTTGCCCACTCGATTGTAAAAATGCGATTGGGTGATGTACCAGTTGTTTGATAACGTAAGCACGGTCCGGCAGATAATATATCAGTCATTAAACAAGCTAATATTGGACGTGGTAAATTATATCCACCAGATCCACTGAAGGCAACATTCGATAAATCAGCTTCAAAAGTCCAGTAACTTGTTGCATTTATAGTTTGGCCTAAAACAAGCCAACAATTTTGGGAGGCAGATAAAGTAGTATAATTGGTACCGCAATAATTGAAGGTAAATCCGATAGGAATGGAATTATACCAACAATCATCCCATACCCCTCCTCCTCCTGTGGCCCCTGTATAAGCACTAAAAGAGGTGGTCACAGGCACATAAGGGCATGTAAATGCACTAAAAGCATAACTGCTTAATGCCTGACCAAAGCCTGCTTTTGATAGGAGAATAAAAACTATCCCGAATAAAAATTTCTTCATTTTATATGGATTATATGGTAATAACAGAGCACAAAAAATAGGCTTCCTAAAGGTATACATTTTTTAAATAACCTAATGCATAGTGAACTAAATTCTATTGACTAAAGCCTCGACGTTATAAAATTATTGTTAAAATTAGCCAAAAATAAAAATCGAACTATTAGAATTCACGCTTCTTTAATTCAAAGTTAATTTAATATATTAAGATAACATCTTATGTAACTTTTCACACCTTTCACCACTTCGTAAATACATGGCTAGCTTTAAAAATTAATGACATTATAAAAGAGTTAGGCGTAATCAGCCATAAAAATGTTAGTAATTGTACTAAATAATATTAAGCCGGGAACGAATGCAACTATTATTGTCCCCATATTTCTCCATAAATTTGCTATCCTTGGTTCATTAGTAATAATAACATTTGCAATAAGGCTAATAATATAAAAATGAAAGTAGCAATAGTAGGTGCCACAGGTTTGGTAGGCAGTACAATGATGAAAATTCTGGAAGATAGGAATTTTCCTGTAAGTGAATTAATACCGGTAGCATCTGAAAAATCAGCAGGACAAACAGTGAATTTCAAGAGCAGGGATTATGTAGTGGTAACACCTGATGTAGCCATAAGCAGGAAACCAGCAATAGCTCTTTTTTCAGCCGGTGGTGGTCCTTCCTTAACATTGGCTCCCCTATTTGCAGCCGCCGGATGCAGGGTTATTGATAATTCATCTGCCTGGCGCATGGATAAAACCAAAAAACTGATTGTACCTGAGGTAAACGGTCATGTATTAACTAAGGAGGATTATATTATTGCCAATCCTAATTGCTCTACTATACAAATGGTGATGGTACTCAATCCGCTACATAAAAAATATGGCATCAAAAGAGTGGTAGTAAGCACCTACCAATCGGTAAGCGGAACAGGCCAAAAAGCAGTTAAAGAGCTAATGGACGAACGTAGTGGAAGCACACAACATAGTGTTTACCCATACATTATTGATCTAAATGTAATACCTCATATTGATGTTTTCCAGGATAATGGCTACACTAAGGAAGAAATGAAAATGGCTTTGGAAACCTGCAAAATAATGGGTGATAATAATATTAGGGTTACGGCCACTGCGGTGCGGGTACCTGTTATAGGTGGGCATAGCGAAAGCGTAAACATAGAATTCGATCATGACTTTCACGAATCAGATGTGAGGGAATTATTATCCAACCAACCAGGTGTAATCGTAGTAGATAACCCTGCAATGAATGGTTACCCAATGCCATTGGATGCTGCCGGTAAAGATGAAGTATTTGTGGGCCGCATTCGCAGGGATTATTCCCAACCAAACACCCTGAACTGTTGGATTGTTGCTGATAATTTAAGAAAAGGTGCAGCAACAAATGCAGTGCAAATTGCGAAATTGCTGGTGAATAATGGATGGGGGTAAAAATGGTACTTAATTCTGATTATCGCCAAGTTTATTGTCTCAAATTAACCTGCAAAACTATTCGTATTACTAAACCATTTTCCATTAGAAAGATATTTATCTATAAAAAGACCCAAGATTTGCTAATCATTTTACGTCTATATATCAAAGGGTTAGTTTTCGGGTGATTTGGTTGGCTGAAACTGATGAGAAAATGTTAAAAATCGAACCACTAGAAAATCGTAACAAAAAATTAACCTTATATAACTAAATAAATTATATGCAAAATGACAATCGGTGTTAGTATAAATTAGCTTAGTTTGATTAAATTTGCCGACTTATAGTTTTTGGGAGTTAAAATTATCCATTAGCACGGCTTATATTAAATTAGATCAAACTATGCTATTGAATGATTTTCACTGAAATCTATAATAATTAATAAACAAAAAACATAACATGAGAAATTTTTTCCGCTTGCCTGTTATTTTATTGCTTTGCACAATGTTTTGTTCCTACTCCGGTTGGGCAATAACACCTATAATTAGTGCGCAGCCAACTGACACTTCAGCTTGTGTTAGCTCACCTGCATATTTCAGTGTTTTAGTATCAAACGATACTAGTGCCACGAATATGTTCATGTATACATGGCAAGTGTCTTCAGATGGTGGTATTTCATGGTCAAGTGCACATTCAGCAAACTATGACAATGATACAACTGCAAATCTTACTATCTTAAATGATAGCTTGCTCAATGGATATAAATATCGTTGCATTATAGGAGATAGGATAGCACATTCATTTGATACATCCTCAGCTGGCACTTTAACAGTGGTTTTGCGTCCGGTTGCTGGTACTGTAACCGGTAGGGATAGTCTATGTATTGCTGCCTCAACGAGTTTTACACATACAGGAACAGGCGGTGTATGGAGTAGCACAGCACCTGCAATAGCATCAGTGGATGCAAGCACTGGTCGTATTATTGGTGTAGGAAGGGGAATAGATACAATTGTATATTCTATAAATAATATTTGCGGTGTTTCAACAGCTAAAAAAATAATCCGTATTGATTCCCTACCCAATATTACACCTATTACCGGATCTACACCGATTTGTGCAGGTGCCTCTCAAGTATTCACTGATTTATCTACAGGTGTTTGGAGCCATACAAACTCTATTGCTGATACACTTTCCATTGCCACAGGAACTATTACCGCCCGTGCGCAGGGGTTTGATACAATTAAACTTACCGTATCTGATTTACATAACTGCACTAATACTGCAATTTTTGTAGTAAGGATTGATACTACGGTAAATCCTTTACCTATTACAGGCCCATCAAATACATGTATTGGCGATTCAATCAGATTGAATAATATGAATGTATTAGGAACATGGGTCTGGACATCATCTAATTCAAATGCTACAGTTTCTCATGGTGGCTGGGTTCGTGGATATACTTATGGCACAGACGGTAGAGATACAATTAGTTATAGCTTTACCAATGCATGTAACTCAGTTAATGATTCATTTGTTGTTCATATTGACAGTGCCTACAACCCTGGCATAATATCAGGTCCTACCACTTTATGTGCTGGTTCATGGTTGGCATTAACTGAAAGTATTAGTGGTGGATTTTGGGAAAATGACAACCATACAATAGCTGTAATCAACTCATTAGGTTATGTTACTGGTTATTCTCAGGGTGTTACTGTAATTTCTTACCTTGTTTCTAGTGGAAGCTGCGGTTACAGTATAGCTACTCATACCATCACTGTACAGCAAGATGCTCAAATGATAACAGGATCTGACAGTGTAGGAGTCGGTCATACAATTACTTTGCATGATGTTACCCCTACCGGTAGCTGGACAAGTGGCAATACAGCAATAGCAACTGTGAACAGCCTTACAGGTGTTGTAACAGGTGTTGCAACTGGTACAGCATTTATTAGTTATACCGTTACTAATGTATGTGGCACCACATCAGCATCTAAGCTGGTAAATGTAGGTACCCCACCACCAGCAGGTGTTATCTTTGGCCCAAATCTGGTTTGTATTGGTAATTCGATAACACTACGCGATACATTAGTTACAGGTGGTTTTTGGAGCGTTGATACTTTGGCATATGCCACAATTAATAGCGCTACAGGGGTATTAAATGGTGTTTCTACAGGTGGCAACGGCTTGAATAATGCTGAAAGGATAGTAAATGTTAGCTATTCATTCCACAATGCTTTTGGTGCTGATACAATCAGGTATGCTGTAACTATCCGCCATACACCAATCCTTAAAGTATTAGGTCCTAATGTAGTTGCACTAGGTGGTAATTATTATGTTTCCGGTATACCATATGGTGGTACCTGGTATACAAGTAATGATAGTGTAGCAATGATTGTTTCTGTATTAGATTCAAATGGTGTTCACCAAAAATCTATGGCTTCAATAGTAATGCTTAAGAGAGGCCGTGATACAATACATTACCATTACATAGACCCTAAGGGATGCGGAACTGTAGATAGTGTATGGGTGGTTAATATTCCTGTAATAAACAGTGTGGGTAATATTAATGCCGACAATTCTTCTCTAAATGTATTCCCTAACCCATCTACAGGAGAATTTACAATTGTTCTACCAAATGATAATAACCAGCAGGTAATGGTTACTATCTCTAATATGGTAGGTGAAAAAGTAAAAGAAATCATGATGAATACCAACGAGCCTTTCAAAGTGAAACTTGATGAGCCAACAGGTATCTATATCCTTACTGCTGTTTCTAATGATGGCATCCGGTATGTTACAAAGTTGACTTTGAATAAGTAATTACTAATAATATATTATGAAATAGGCCGGCTTAATGCTGGCCTATTTCATAATATGGCAAATCAGAATGTGATATGCATGTGAGTAAAAGAATAAAATAAATACTACACCTCCTATGTTTGCGTTATTTTAGTTTATAAGAATTAATTTTGCACATCATTTCATCAAATACCAACACAATGAGTTTTATTACAGATATAGTGGCCAGGCAGATATTAGATAGCCGCGGCAATCCTACTGTAGAAGTAGATGTTCATACCAGCGACGGTGCTATGGGCCGTGCAGCAGTGCCAAGTGGTGCTAGCACCGGTAAGCACGAAGCTATGGAGCTTAGGGATGAGGATAAGAAAAAATACAATGGTAAGGGTGTGCTGAAAGCAGTAAGTAATGTTAACGACATTATGGCCGAAGAGCTATATGGTTGGGAAGTTACCGACCAACGTGGCCTTGACCAGGCAATGATTGATATGGACGGTACTGAGAACAAAAGCAAATTGGGTGCTAATGCTATACTTGCTGTAAGTATGGC
>CAIWHI010000352.1 GCA_903912435.1 uncultured Bacteroidota bacterium
AAATCAATATTAAGTGAATATTTATGTGTTCTTGTTCCGGGTGCAGCACCAACGGAGGATGTACCCGGTGGTAAACCTAAATAAGAATCAAAAAAATCACCTGAACTAAACCAAATCATAGAGTTATTTCCAAAATGTTTTATTTGATAATATAGATGACATTTTGCAGCAGGAGTTCGTGCTATACCATATAGCCTATGCCAGAATAACTCCCAAAATCTTATATCACTATATACCATTTCAATAGGCTTAGTTAAATCAAATAATTCTTTATCCGTATTCAAGTAACCTGCACCAATAATAATTTTATGGTGATTAATTCTATCATAAAGGTTACCGATTCCATTATATAAAGGACAAAATACATCATCAATTAAAACACCAACAATATAAAGACCTTGTGTCCTAGGAATAGTTGCTAAACTAAGTGGAGTTGCAGGTATTGGTCGGACACCCGCTGCATGAATATTTTGAATATAAATCATAAAAAAAATTATAGAACTATGTTTATTTACTGCGTAATTATTTCCCCTTTAATTTCAGTTTCTACCTTGTTCCCTTGATATTCCTTTGGTATTCTTGCTATTATAGATTGGGTAGCTTTAGAAAGGAATATTACAATATATTCTGTTCCATTCTTTTCTTTAATTCCGGCACCAATCACTTCCCCAAATGATTTAAGCCTTTTGTAAAGAGATTTTTTAGCTGCTAAAATATCCATAGTATAACCTGCATTATTCATAAGTAATCCAGACTAAGGCAAAAGTACAAACTTTATTAATTAGTTTCCAAATTTTGCACTGATATTGCAATATTTTGGTGGTACTTATGAGAGTGCTAAGACCGATGGCCGAAAGGAGTTCATGCGAATGCTTGACTTCATAAAGAAAAACAAAGGCAAAGTAAGCCATGTGCTTGTCTATACCCTTGACCGTTTTAGCCGTACCGGAGGAGGAGCCATAAAACTTGCTGAGGATTTAAGGGAGAAATATGGGGTAACGGTATTTGCGGTCACTCAGCCTACTGATACTTCTAACGCAAGTGGCGTGTTGCAGCAGAACATCCACTTTATCTTCTCTCAATACGACAACCAGCTTAGGAAGCAACGGGCGGTAGCCGGAATGAAAGAGAAGTTTGATAAGGGGATATGGGTAACACGTCCACCGCAGGGCTATGATATTGTCAAAACGAACGGTGAACGAAAGATAGTAGTCAATGCCATTGGCAAAAAGCTGCGAAAAGCTTTTCTATGGAAAGCTGATGGGTTAAAGAATGAGGATATCATTGAACGCCTCAATGCTATGGGTATGTCGATGTACAAACAACAACTCAGTAAAGTATTCAGGAATCCATTTTACTGCGGTCTGGTTTGTCATGGGCTGATGGAGGGAAAGGTAATTGAAGGGACACATGAGAAGCTGATCTCGCAGGAGATATTCATGAAGGTGAATAAGATCAATGAGGAGGCAGGCGGTTATGGCGTTCCACATAAAAGAGAGCGGGAAGCCTTACCGCTGAAAATCTTTGTTAGGTGTGCGGCGTGTGGCGAACCATTTACCGGATACA
>CAIWHI010000353.1 GCA_903912435.1 uncultured Bacteroidota bacterium
CCAATTGCTGCACCTCCACATTTTTATGGATGAGTTTCAGCATGTCCACATCTATTTTTAATTCACCAGCAGCCAGCAGGGTATCCTGGGCCTGGTCGAGGAACAGTACATCGTCCAGCACTATATATTTAGGAAGGCCATACCCAAGGTGGCCAATGCGCACCGTTGTTTTAAGCTTGTTGCGCAGAAATGCTTCTGCTTTGCCGCGCACAAAGTTCTGACCCCATGGAGTATTGAGGTACGCAACAGCCCCAAGCAGTAAAATAAGCAGGCTGCCGATGACGAATAGTGTGATTTTTAAGACTTTACGCATTTCGGTAGTTAAAGCCTATAAAAAACCGTGCCGTACTTATTTTGGTACCAAATAGCCGATCAAAATTACTTTAACCGGTATGCAAAAGTGAGCATATTAGACGATCTCACAGCTTCGTCTTTGTTTTTTGCCGGTATCCATTTTGGCATTGATTTGGCGATCCTGACAGACTCAGCATCAAAATCGTTATCGCCACTTGTACTCAATATTTCGGCAGCACCGATGGTTCCATCTTTCTCCACAATAAATACAACTATAGCCTTGCCGGTAGTGCCAACCCCATTTTCTACATGACCCAATCTCATGTTCCGGGAAATAAACCGGTCGAGGCTGTCTTTTCCATAAGAAAAATGCGCTGGTGTTTCAGGATCATCGTAGACCCGGCTACCTGTACCTTGTTGTTGGGCAACACTTAATAGGCTCATGAAAAGTAACCATGCTGTATAAATATATTTCATCAGGGACAAGAGTGTTTAGAAATATTTTGGTTTCATGCTTGAATGGCGAACCCGTAACACCCTGATTTGGTTATTTTTTATGCGGTAAGATACTCTATAGCGGAACAATACAAAGGCCCGAAATGTACCATCATTGGCAATCTTATATTTATCAGGCGGGCATTTTGTAGGACTCTGCGCAACGGTTTCGAGCTTCTTTAACAACTTTATCTACACATTTTGGGCATTTTGTACAGAATCGCTCATAATATATTCGAGAGCCGAATAGTACTGTTTTCGGGCTGAAGCATTCCACCTGACATTATTTCCGGGCATTTATCATCTTTTGGGCCATTTCAAATACCTCCTCATTTGTATAATATTCACCCCGCTCAATCTCGGCATCCGCTTCTTCCAGCTCTCTATTATATTGTTCAATGGTTATATTTTCCTCTTCTTTAGGAGACAGGATTGTTTTAATAAACCCCAACAAAGATTTTTTTTGATCAGTATTAAGCTGACGAATGTAGGTGTTTAGTTCCTTTTCTATTTTTACGGCAGCCGTCATAAAATACAATTTGTACTAGCCAAATTTAGCAATAAAAGTGCACAACAGAGATACACTTTTGGGCTTTAACTTTTGAATTTTCACTTAAAAATTACATATTCCTTCTGTACTGACCGCCTACCTCGAACAATGCCTTAGTGATCTGCCCCAGCGAACAATATTTGGCCGTTTCCATTAGTTCTTCAAAAATGTTCTGGTTATGGACCGCTTTCTGTTGCAGTTGGTGTAGTATGTCAGCACTTTTGTCTTCGTTCCGTTTCCACAGGTTTTGTACCGTCTGTATCTGGAATTCTTTTTCTTCGGTAGTAGACCGGATAACCTCTGATGGAATAACCGTGGGCGACCCTTTAGAACTGAGGAACGTATTTACACCTCTTATAGGGAACTCGCCATTGTGTTTCAATGTTTCGTAATACA
>CAIWHI010000354.1 GCA_903912435.1 uncultured Bacteroidota bacterium
ACTTGTCAATGGCAGGTCGGATACGACACCCTCTCCTTTGGAGAGGGCCGGGGTGAGGCCTCCGATTAGCAAATTGATAAATTTCTGATGAACAAATTTCGCTTTTTATCCTTTCGGCACCTCCACCATATTCTTAATAAATAGCGGCCTGATTACAAGATACGCCATAATTGGGAAAAAGTGCATAGGTATTACCAACCCCGGTAACAGCTCTGGTGGAGCAGGGCTGTCCAATGGCAACTTTGCACCGAATGCAGGTGCTATACTTGCAAACGACAATATAGCAAATAGTAAATTGAATATTACCTCCGACTTGCTTTTCAGCAAAAGGTAGAGTACCCAGTTACCCAGTGAGGCGAGCAGGCAACCCACTATTGTAGCTATAGGTATAGCAGCAGTTTTCACCACCGCCGAAAAATCTACACTTAGGGCAGTGGAATATACTTTTTGGTAAATAATTGCAGCCACGCCGGCCAGTAATCCGGATACAATACCCAGAAATAATAATCTCTTTAGCATAAACAAGATTTGAATTGTGAGCTATTTTTTGGTAACCGGTACGCTTACTTCCAGTTTGATGTTTTCATCAACCTCGCCACCTGGCTTGCCAATGTGGAAATCTGTCCTGCTTACTGTAAATGTGCCATTGAAGGTAGCCGCAGCGCCTTTTGCCACAAAGCTGAATGGTAATTTTACTTCTTTACTTACCCCATGAATTTCGAGGTCGCCGGTAACCTGGTAGGCAGCACCTGCTTTCTCAATCTTTTTAGAGGTAAATTTTATCTGTGGGAATTTTGTAGCATCAAGCCACTCTGCACTTTTTATGTGGGTATTCATCAGTGCATTCCCTGTATTTACAGAGGCAACATCTACTACCAGTGCGAAATTAGATGCCGCAGGGTTTTGCTCGTCGAAGGCAATCGAACCCTTAAAGGTCTTGAAAATACCGCCTACTTCACCACCTCCGGTAAACCTGATATTGTATTTGCTGGCTATCTGCCAGTTAGTGGCCGCTGGGGCAAAGGCAAACACTGCTACCAGGGTAAGCAGTGTTGCCGTTGATAAGATTAGTTTCTTCATGAGAAAATTAGTCTTTTGCAAATTCAGTGTTAGCATTCAAAGTTACTTTATTGCTCAACATTGCATCTGGCATAGAACCACCTATCCCGAAATCAGCACGGTTGATAGTACCGGTGATTTTGAAACCAGCCATTTCTTTCTTGCTCATTGGGTTAGTTGCAGTACCTACCAATTTAGCTTCAAGGGTCACAGGCTTAGTTACGCCATGCATAGTCAGGTTACCCTTTACTTTGTAGTTATTGCCTTTTTCTTTTTTGAATTCTGTACTCTTGAAAGTGATTGTTGCAAACTTTTCAGCATCAAAAAAGTCTGGGCTTTTCAGGTGCTTGTCCCTTGCTTCAACTTCAGTATTGATACTGTTTGCTTCAGCCGAAAACTCGATAGTAGCATCAGAGAAATCTTTCTTAGAAGAAGTGATTTTGCTGTCGAATGATTTGAAATCACCTGTAATCTCACTGATAGAAAGGTGAGTGATACCGAAACCGATTTTAGAATGGGCTTTGTCCACAGACCAAGTCTGCGCAAGAGCTGCGGTTGAAATCATCAGTGCCGTAAGTGCAATGGTTACTTTTTTCATTTGTTTTCTTTTTTGTTTTTGGTTAGAAAAATTGTTATTAAAAATTATATTATTTAGGTTGTATTATTTCTTTCTTAGTCCTTCCCCATATTACGAACGCGCTCATAATACCGAAAATCAAAGTTCCTGTAATATGCGAGTATTCAGCCTTCATTATATGAAATCCCGTAGCCAATATCATAATGGTCAACAAACCACCAGCCGCAATGGGAGTAAGAATAGGCTTAATGCGCAATAGTGATGGTAAAACAACACCCAGGCCACCTAATATCTCAGCTGTACCAATGATGTACATCATAGCCGGCTCCATTCCCGGCATTTTAACTGCCAGCTTCATAATGCCCGACATTAAGAATAGCACAGCAAGCAAGCCCTGTACTACCCAAAGAGCAATGTGTAGGTTCTTAGACCTTGTGCGTGGGAAAACAGTAGGTGAAGTATTCATATTGCTCATATAGCGAGATTTAATTTGTTTATGCCTTTAGTCCTTTAAGGAAGCCGGTGATAAAATCTTTAAGAATCATTTTGTTCATTTCCGCAGGTTCCAGCCCCAGATGCGATACTGGCGGTGTCATAAGGTTTATAGAAACCAAGCCATGCAGCATAGACCAGAATGAGTGTACCTTCATCCAGCTATTAGCCTCCGTATTCCCTGCCTCGGTCAATAGCTGGGTGATGGTAGAATGGATGGTGTCAATAAACGCCATCAATTCAGGCACGTTAGTAAGGCTTTCACAGCTAGGCATCCCCAGGCCATACATCAGTTGGTAATATTCCTTGTTTTGGAAGGCAAAGTCCCAATAGGCATAGGCAATGGCTTCAAACTGGTCGGCACTACCTACATGCTGGTCCTTAGCTTCTTTAAGTTTATCCCCTAGTAATTTGAAACCACGAATGTTAAATTCATTAAGTATCGCTTCTTTATTTTCGAAATGGTCATAAACCACAGGCACGCTATATTCAATGGCATCGGCTATTTTGCGGATCGACAAAGACTGCCATCCATCCTCATTCACCATATGCCATGCCGACTCCAGGATGCGATCTCTCACTTCCTTTTTCTGTCGTTCCTTGCGTTCTACTATTCCCATTTCTCCTGCCGCTATTTTTCCTAACAGCGTTAGCAAAGGTAATACCATTTGCTAATCTACAATCATTAGTTGCATAGATTTAACGAATAGGGAAATTATTTGCCTCTATACCGAAATAAGTATGGAATATTGAAAACTTATTCCTACTTTTGCAGTCCAAAAAAACGGTAGGGGTAACTTATTTTTTTTAACGGCGATGTAGCTCTTTAGTTAGAGCACATTAGAATATACGGCGAGGTAGCTCTTTGGTTAGAGCACAGGATTCATATCCGCCGCGGCGGACGGGAGTTCAAATCTCCGATTGGGTTGATAAGTTTAGTTCTTTTGAAATATTTTTATGGCGAGGTAGCTCAGTTGGTTAGAGCACAGGATTCATAACCCTGAGGTCGGGAGTTC
>CAIWHI010000355.1 GCA_903912435.1 uncultured Bacteroidota bacterium
ACAGGTGCAACGGGTTCTATCGGCTTAACCGGACCAATATGTTTAACCGGATCAGCAGGTACTGCCGGAGCCACAGGTGCATCGGGTTCTATCGGCTTAACCGGACCAACGGGTCTAACTGGAACGGCAGGAACTGCCGGTGCCACAGGTCCGGCGGGTTCTATCGGCTTAACCGGACTTACAGGTTTAACCGGAGCTGCAGGTGCAGCAGGTAATAATGCCGTTCTGGCTTTTGCTGATTTTTACGCCACTATGCCATCCGATAATTCAGCAACTGTTGCGGGTGGGGCAGCAGTGGCATTTCCTAATGCCGGACCATCAAATGGTATTATAACAAGTTCAGGTGGTACCAGTTTTACATTGCCTGCAATAGGTACCTATATGGTTAGCTGGCAAGTGAGTGTTAATGAGGCCGGGCAATTAGTTATTGAAATAAATGGCACCGAAAATTCTGCTACTGTAGTGGGTAGGGCTACCGGTACGAGCCAATTATCTGGCAACAGGTTAATCACAACTACATCTGCCAATAGTGTTTTACGAATAGTAAACCCAACAGGGAATACACCTGCCTTGACCATTACAACCTATGCCGGTGGTACACATGCTGTTACAGCATCGCTGGTAATCACCCGGATTTTATAAGCAAAATAAATTTTATATTATGAAACAATTTAAAGCACTATTGGGAACTGTTGTTTTCGTAATATGCTCACTATTTTCATACTCGCAGCAGGATGCGGGTTTCTCAATGTATTTTTTCAACCCATTATATATAAACCCTGCCTATGCGGGTAGTAGGGAGTTCCTTTCAGGTACATTGGTAGCACGAAATCAATGGGCGGGTATGTCAGGGGCACCAAGCAGCCAATCCTTAACAATCCATAGTGCCTTACCTAACTTGAAAGTTGGCCTGGGCTTGCAGATTTATAACGATAATGCAGGGCCTATGCATAATACTGGCATTAATCTGACTTATGCCTACCATATCACAGTAAATGACAAAACGAAATTATCTATAGGGATCACTGGTATGTTTAATAATATTAGCGTAGGTTGGTCATCAATTAATATTGAAAAACCTGCCGATCCTGCCTTTATAGGCAATACAGCTATGAGTTGGGTAGGGGATGCAAGTACAGGCATTTACTTATATAAGGCCAGATTCTATATGGGCTTAAGCGTCAATCATTTGCTACAATCCCGTTTTGGGTTGACTCATGCCCCTGGTGCCGACCTTGCTAAGTTCTACAGGCAATATCACTTCAACACGGGCTTTGTGGTACCTCTCAATGAAATAATAGATTTCAGGCCATCGCTCCTGATTAAATATGTAAATGCAGCTCCCACAGTAGCAGAGGTTAATGGTACTTTTATATTTTATGAACGATTATTTGTTGGGGCTGGTTACCGAATTGGTAAACGGATAAATATGTCCGGATCAGACAATATGCTTATCGGGATACTAGAGTTTGAGATTACCCCCAATGTGCGCATTGGATATTCTTACGATTATTACTTAAACCAAACCGGCGCTTACAATAGCGGAACCCACGAATTCATGCTGGGATGGGACATTAGCAGAAATCGAACCCAATTATCAAGCCCGAGGTTTTTCTAAATAATCAAAACATTTTTGCTATGAAAACAATATACCTTTTAATTGTTGCTGCTGTCATTTGCACAACAGCTACAGCAAAAAAAACCAAAGCAGACCGACTGTTTCTACAGTAGGAATATTTTCGCGCTGCAAAACTCTATGAAAAAGAAGCCCAAAATCATCCTTGTGCAGCTATTTACTTCAAGCTAGGTGAATGCTACAGGAAAATGAACCTACGCAAAGAAGAGCAGGCAGCTTATGATAAAGTGCAGGATTATGGTATTTACAATAATCCTGATTTTTACATGTATTATGGACAAGTATTAAAATCAAATGGAAATAATTTGGCTGCTAAAATAGCCTTCAATAAATATAGTGAATTGGTTCCTGCCAATTCTGGTGGTATATTCTATAGTCAATCAATAGATATTGTAGCCGCTGACCACAGGTGGGATGAACCTGTTTCAATAAATAATGTTGCCTCACTTAATACGCCCAATGCCGACTTATGTCCGGTAAGATATAAAGATGGTATCGTATTCACCTCTAATAGGAAAACACACGGTCGGAACAAAATTTATGGATGGACTGGTGCCAATTATCTCGACCTATATTATGCAAAAAGCGGGGTGGGGGATTTAGACTACGTAAATCTTGAGGCATTTGGTGGTCATAAAATCATAAAAAAATTCAATGATGGGCCGGCATGTTTTTCAAAAAATTTCGATTCCATTTATATTTCACGGGTGAACCGGGATTTGAGGGGCAAAGAAAAAGCTGCCCTTAGGATAGAAAGGAATAAAATTTTTATGTCTGTGATGAAGGATAGCCAATGGGTAAAGGCATTTCCATTTTATCTCAATAATGATACTTATTCAGTAGCTAACCCATTTCTCACAGCCGATGGTACCCGTTTATACTTTGTATCTGATATGCCTGGTGGGTTCGGGGAGACTGATATCTATTATTGCATCCACCAGGCCAATGGATGGGGGCCACCTATCAATATGGGGCCCAATATAAATACCCCAGGCAGGGAGAAATACCCAACAATGGATTCAAAAGGTGATTTTTATTTTTCATCCGATGGTTACCAGGGCTTTGGTGGGCTGGATATATGTGTGGCTACCAATAATGGTGGTGTATTGGCAAAGGCTATCCCACTAAAAGCTCCAATTAATTCTCCTGCCGATGATTTTGGTATCCTGTTTCTTAAAGAAGGGAAAACAGGATATATAACTTCAAACCGCTCTGCAGATGGGCCAGGGGATGATGATATTTATTATTTCTCTCTATTAAACAAAGGCATTGACAGCAGTTTGGTGACATCTGCTTATATCATAGGATACAGGCCAAAAAAAAATGAACCAGAACCGGTTTCTACCCCAATAGCCCAAATAAAAGCTAAAGTGCCAGGTGATATTATCATCCATTTCGATTTCGATAAAAGCCATATACGCACCGAGGCTATAGTGCAATTAGATAGTGTTGTGAGCATCATGAATGAATTCCCAGCCCTTACCCTGCTGGTAAGTAGCCATTGCGATTGCCGGGGTTCATCAATATACAATATCGCCCTGGCCGAACGCCGGAGTAACGCAACCCTGAACTACCTCTCCAATAAAGGCATCAATGCAAAACGCCTCACCAGCCAGGGCTATGGGCTAAATAATATGCCTATGCCCTGCGAAGAAGGCATATTTATCTCCGACCCTGAACACCAGCTTAACCGACGCGCTTATTGCCACTTTCAGCAGTTGCTGAATTAGATTGTGGTAGGAGAGAATGAGTAATGAAATTTAAATATTTTATATTTATGACGATAGTTGAGGGGCGAGGTTATTTTTCTTTTGTGCCTAACACAATCCCCACAGTGGTTGGGACGCAAAAAGCCACCTATTCAATGGCTTTTATCACGCAACAGAAAAGGAAAAGAGCAAGCCAAATGGTGGACTTTATTTATTCATCGTTCCCTAGGCAACGAAACAAGAATTCCAACCCATTGTAACCTTGTGGTTTCACACTGTAAAAAAAAGATACTTTGTCTGCAATATCGTTTTTGCGCAAGTGAAGGTACCAGGTCCAGTACCACCACTATTTAGAATTCAAATAGGGTATCAATATTCTTCAATCTTATTAGCCTAAAATAAAAACACTCCAAAAGCCATAAATAAGCATTTGGAGTGTTGAAATATCAGTTACGATATTATTCTATTTCTGAAAGTGATTTTTTAAGGAAGTCAATAACTTTTACTTCGGTAGCATCAAGCTCCCGGAGTTCAGCAAGGATGACTGAAATCCAGTCGGTAAGGTGGATAAGGTAGAAGGCTTTTTCCCAATAACTTGTACCTTTTGAGTAAATCTCAATAATTGTTTTGGTATATTTTTTGAAAACCTTTTTATTAATTTCTATGCGAGATTGCACACGTTCGTAATCGTCTTCATTTCTTAAGATTATTACAGCCTTATCTTCAGCATCATCGCGCCAGCCTACCAGCTCATTGTGGTTCATTTCAGGTATGGCGCCATGCCATGCAAGCAGTTTACTATTTTCATTCAATTGCTGGCGGAAACGGATTGCAACACCTTCGAAATTATCGGCTGAATAGACAATAGGTAATTTACCTAATACCTTCTTTGCTATTGCTGTTGCCTGCTTTTCTATTTCTTCTTTGCTAGTTTCCAGTAATTTAATAGCAGCCTTTATTTCGTTTTTGAATTTATTGCTGATTAATTCCAGATGAGCAAGGGTAAACAATATTTGCACCAGTGAATAACCAAGGCAGGCACGAGGTGGCATACCTGAGGGTACTATTACACAATCCAACTTCTTTTGCTCTGCATAGCTGGCAACTTGTCCGCCACTAGTAATACATACAATAGTTGCATTGACCTTCTTAGCTACATGAAGTGCAGCCAGTGTTTCTTCGGTATTGCCAGAATAGGAACAAACAATTACCAGGGAGTGCTTGTTTACAAAGGCAGGTAATGAGTATCCCTTATTAACAATAAATGGGACCTTCATTTTATCGAATACATAGTTCTGAACTATAGATCCACCTATACCGCTACCACCAAGACCTGTAACTACCACATTGGCAAATTCCTTTTTAGAAGCTTTGAAATGATAGTTTTTGCCTATATTTAGTGCCTCTTTTAATTGCAGTGCGAAGTCCAGTACTAATTTTTTCATCAGATTGATATTTTATATAATGGCTAATAGCATGGAACAAATGTTATAAAAAATGCAGATTAAAACAGGTATAACTATTAAAATCCAGCTATAAAATTATAGTTTAACGCTAAAATTACCATTCAATGGTCAAACATAGTAAAATTGGGATAAAAGGCGAACAAATTGCCACAGACTTTTTGCTAAATAAAGGTTATATTATTTTACATAGAAACTGGAGAAGTGGCAAGAAAGAGCTGGATATCATTGCAGTGTATAGGGATGTACTAGTGATTGTTGAGATAAAGACCAGAACTACTTATGATTTTGGTTATCCCGAAGAAGCGGTGAATAAGAAGAAACAACAATTTCTGAAGTTTGCCGCCGAGGCTTTTGTAAGTACCCATCCGCAGTACATAAATATCAGGTTTGATATTGTGAGTATTTTGATGGATGATGAGAATGTGAAGGAGATATTACATTTTGAGGAGGCGTTTTATTAGGTAGTAATGTGTAGTCTTTGTGTGGTAATTAAATCGGGTCGCATTGCTAATTTATATTATACTTGACTTAAAGTGTGCAGCTACATACATCATTGCATTCTAGATTGATGTTTTAAGAAATTCTATTTTTTTGGTATTTGACTATACCGAGCATTCTGTACGTTAGTTTGGGTTGATTTTGCCTAATTCTGTATGTTTATTCATTTAAGCGGACCTTTTTGATCTCTTCAAATTTACCTTCTTCATGTTATGAGCCATTGCAATTAATGTAATTTCAGTTTTCGCCCTTTTCAACCCTCTCAAATGAATGCGTCTTAAGGCCATATTATGTTTAATATCGCCATAGCAACTTTCTATTTCAGTGCTTCATTGCTATCTTAATGTTTAACCCTGATTGCTTTTTAAATTTCCTCTTGACTGGTTTTTGTATTGCTCCAATTTTTCGTTCAATTGTATTTTCCGGTTTGCCCCATCAGCTCATTTATAACAATCTTGATAAAACGGACATCCTTGGCAGCTTTTGAAGTCTTATTCTTTCAAAAATTGATACATAACAGCATTTACTGTGGGTGAATTGAATAAGCATTTTTTTTGGCTGCAAGCCAATCACACCTTACCTCACAATAACTTTTGCTCTCATATGGTAGCCTGTTTTACTGGTAAAGGCGGATATAATAAATACGCCCTTCTCAAAACCCATGTCAAAGTCGATAGTGGTATTACTTAATCCTTCTTTAGTAGAATGATTACTGCCAATTACATCCTTTAAAGCAATATTTACCTTTTCACTAATGTCTGATTCAATAATTACACCGAATTTGCCATTATTAGGGTTAGGTGAAATCTTGATATCGTGTACGGTTTTATGCGATAATGTATGGCAATCATCCATTGAGACAATAATAATTGGGTGTCTTGAGGTAATTGGCCCACATTCTGTAATGCTGGTATAATTCAGGGTATCGTTGCCAGGTAATAATCCTGTTACAATACCATCGGGGGTAACTATAGCTTTTGATGAGGTAACGTTCCATAATCCACCTAATGTACTATCTGCATAAACCACTGAATCGCCAATACATACTGTGTCGGGGCCGGTAATTGGTGCAATAATTGGAATAATTATAACAGTGTCAATAAATTTCACCACATCAGTTCCGCAAACATTAGTAGCTGTATAATATATAGTATCAATTCCAGGGGCAATCCCGGTAACCGCACCGGTAGCTGGATTTATTAATTCAATATCTGTATGGTGATTACTCCATATCCCACCGCCAATGCCATCATTGAAGGTATTTATATAACCAATACAAATTACTGATGGTCCGGTTATTGTTAGTAAAAATGGAGGATTCAATATAGTATCTGTAAATTTGGCTGTTGCTGTGCCACAAAAATTTGTAATAGTATAATAAAAAGTATCAATATAGGGGACGATGCCGGTTACAATTCCCGAGGAAGAGCCAATAGTTGCATATGAGGCATCATAAATACTCCATATACCTCCCGTGGCTGTATTTCTTAATGTATCTGCATGCTCAATGCATGTATGTGTAGCTCCGGTTATTGTACCTGCATAAGGTAATGGTTCTACTGTTAAGCTTTTAGCAACACTACATCCATTTGATAGTGTATAGGTAATGGTACTAATTCCTGAGGAATAAGTAGTTAATAAACCAGATATAGAGTCAAGGGAGGCAATAGTAGGCGAGTCGGTGGACCACCTGCCACCCGTTACACTATCAAAAAGTGAATAGGACAAGCCCGGGCACCCCCTGAATGTGCCGGATAAAGGACCTGGTGATTGTTTTATGGTTATTAATTTGGTTGAAAAGCAAGTTGCACTATCATACATGGTATAGGTAATGATCACAGTGCCTATAGTAACTCCATTTATTACTCCACTAGTGGATCCAATCTGAGCAATACTTGTATTGCTGCTCACCCAGTGCCCCCCGGCAATGGTATTTTTAAGTGTGTCGGTCAATCCTTTACATATACCAGAATTGCCTGTAATAGGTGGTACTGAACTAATAGTGAATATGGATTGCTGAGCCATACAAAAAGGCGGGAACAAATAAGAAATAGTATCGTAACCCATAGTGCTTGCGACATATGTGCCATTGAAACCATTTGATGTGCCTGCATGCCAGTGACGCTGACTAAACCACTGTCCTCCCGGTATTGAATCTTTCATTAATACTGAATCTCCGAAACACATAACACTGGGACCTATAATAGGTAGCGGAATAGGATTTACAGGAACCCTCTTATGAGTACTGCACCCATTTGGTAGTGTATAGGTAAGATTTGTTATACCAGCCGATACCCCTGTATAAACTCCCGAAAAAGAATCTACAGCAAGAATACCAGTATTGCCACTTGTCCAAAAACCACCAGGACTGGGGTCGGAAGCAGTCCAGGACATAGTTCCACAAACATTTGGTGCATTTATCGGGTCTGGTGGAAACCCCTGTATAACTTCTTTTGTTACATAGCAATTAGGCCCAGTTGTATAAGTAATTATTGGTAAGCCAAATCCGGGAATTATTGTTGCAAGACCTGTGAAAGAATCAATTGCAACGGCACCTAAGGCTCCTATCCAAAATCCGCCTGCAACATGATTCCGATATATAGTAGGAGGGGTAGGGCAAATATAATATGGACCGATAATAGTATCAGGTTGAGTATTCACTACCATATTTAAGGTAGTAAAACAACCGCTTGTAAGCTTGTAAGTTATTATTGTTGTTCCAGCAATCAAGGATGATAGTACACCTGTTGCTGACCCAATATCTGCCACTGTTGAATTACTACTGGTCCATATACCACCACCGGTTGCATTACTTAAAGTAGTTGTTGACCCTGTGCAACCATACTGACTGCCTGAAATGGTTGCTGGTATAGGGTTAATAATGATGATTTTTGTAACTATACTACTACCATCGGTATAACTTATTGTAGCCGTACCGGCACTAATTCCGGTAGTCAATCCACTAATTGAGCCAATAGTTACATGGCCTCCGCTACAACTCCATGTACCTCCTGTAGTTAAATTGGTATAAGTAGTCGTATCGCTAACACAAATTGATGATGCACCGCTTATTGATCCCAAACCGTATAATGAAAAACTAAAGAATAGAGAATATATTAGTAGGAGGAGATTTTTCATGGATGTAAGTTTTGTAGGTAATAAATAGATGTTCTGTTTTTTAGTGAACAATATGGATGCAAAATTAAATTTATTATAACCATTTTCAAGTTTTGAGCTAAATATTCATAGGGCAAAGCCATCTCAAAATATATGGGGTGGGGAGTGTTGGATCGTCATTATTGCCTAATTATGTCTTGAATTTTGATTAATGCAGCCTGCCGGTAGGCAGGCGAGACGATTGCAAGAATCAAGGGCGCGTCACTGCGAACCGGCTTTTTCTGCGGGTGAAGCTGTCTCAAAATATGATTGGTAGGCAGTGTCTAAACAATTTTTTTTGCCCCAATGCCCCATTTTCTGAAAAATAAATATTTTGCGATTTGGGGCAATGAT
>CAIWHI010000356.1 GCA_903912435.1 uncultured Bacteroidota bacterium
ATTTTATTAAGGGTTCCTGCCTTACTTTGTGATTTAACGGTTACTTCCTTCAGTTTTTTGAAGGCTTCCTCCATACTAATATCTAATATGGTTTCTTTTCCCGATGTTACTACTACATTGGGTATGTCTACATCTTTATACCCCTGGTAGGTAATCTTGATTTCATACCTGCCTGGCGCAATATTGCTTAATACATATTTACCGTTGCTATCTGCGGCTGTGCCCACATTTGCTGAATCATTGACTATTTGTACTAAAGTACCTGGTAGGCTAGCCAGGGTTAGCTTATCATTTATAACACCTCTAATGTTTTGGAGATTGCGCTGGGCAAATAATTCTTGACCTGAAAGGAATAGAAAAATAAGGATTGTAATTTTTAAACTTGATAATCTTAATGTATTGGATACTAAGTAATTTGATGCCCTTTTTGCGCTGAAAACCATTTGTAGTGTTTAGATATACCTTTTAGACGATTGGTATTTATAATTCCTTCTGATGGTTAAGTATATATATATTATGCATGCTCCTAATTGCTTCCTATCTTTGTAACACTCAAATAGTACTTATTTAAATTGAACTGATTCTTTATGTCCTATATAAGTCACAAATACTGGTTGTTGTTAATGTTCATATTTCTACCAGTAAGTAGCACCCAAGCCCAGATACCCATGCATTTATATAATAGGGTTGCGGGATTTGATTATGACCCTAAGCAGTTTGCAGAGGCAAAGTTGAGTATGGAATCTATTAAACATGGTATTTATCATTTCGGTGAATCGGAAGGGGAGTGGGACATGGTATTTTTAGAGAGTGAAGGTAAAATAATGGTCCAGGTATGGTATGGAGATTGGGGTAAGGATGAAAAGACTCATCAGGATTATTGGAAACAACTTTGCAAAACTTATAACCAATGTTCATTGGAGGGTAGTACCCTGACTTTAGGTAAATTAAAGGGTAGGTTTGCTAATTATACAGAAGATGGTAAAGTTTCCAGAGCACTGTTGCTGTTTTGCGACCCAATTGCGGGCATATCTTTAGGTAAAGACACTGCAGATGTTGGTTTTTATAATTCTTTCCCTAAGGGGCGACATTATAATTTTCAAGAACGTAACCAACTTTCTTTAACGGTACAGCCTGATGACTTTTTTAAAAATATGACCAAACAGGAATTGAAGATTTTGAGGAATACTGTATATGCTAATTATGGCTACCAATTCCAGAAGGGTAGTGAGATGGAGCAATACTTCAGCAAAAAATCATGGTATCATGCATACTGTAAGGATGTTTCAGCATGCCTTACTGATATTGAACAAAGGAATATCCAGACCATCATTAGGTTGGAGAAACTGGCAAAATAAAAGTCGATAATCAATAAAACAATTGGGGCTTTATTAAAGCCACTTCAATGGGTTCCTCCTGCGAAGGAAGATATAATTCTTAATATTCATCCAGAAGGCAAGCACCATATAGACAATAATTGGAGATCCCAAAGTAAGGAATGATATGTAAATAAACCACAAACGTATTCTGGAACTAGCTACTCCTATTCTTTCACCTATAGCATTACATACACCGAATGCCTGCCATTCGATGAAGTTTTTTAAGTTATAAAGTTTGCGCATTTCCATGTTTTGTAAAATTAGTGAATTAGTGGTCTATAAAAAATATTTCCACAAAAATAATGCCTGGAATCATGAATTTTTAGATTTTTTTTTGGAATTCTGGTTTTAGGATAAGCAGTTTTTATTAATGCTTTATTTTCAAATGCACTGGAAATATTGTATCATTTTCTATTCTTATTGCCTCGGTGGGGGCTGCTCCGATGGAATAGTTTCGATCGTGTTCTCTTTGGTATGACCACTTATGCGTGTAATCGTTCAGAATGCCCCATTGCCCCAACGGAAAATGAAATTTGCAGAAAATGGGGTAATAGGCTTGGATATTATTGATATTCAATTGTATGTATTTTATCGTAATTTCCCATCATTGCCCCAACATTGCCCCATTTTTATTACGTGAGGTAATAGTGGGGGCAACGAAAATATATTATTAAAACATATATTTAACCGTAGCAACTGATACATTATCACCCCCAAAATTATTGAGTGCTGCGGTGATTAGGTAAATTGGGTCGGCTGATTGGGAAAGAAGGGCCTCAATATCATGGTCACTTACCTCTGTGTTCAGACCATCACTACACAATAGGAGCAGGTCGTTGTTTAATAAGCGCGAGGTAATATCTTCAAAATCTATAAATAGGTTGGCACCCGCACCCAGG
>CAIWHI010000357.1 GCA_903912435.1 uncultured Bacteroidota bacterium
GACAAATTGGCTAAAATAATTGTCGTAAGTAGGGAATACATTGATGTGGTCCCAGGCAATACCGCTTAGCACACTGATATGGGGATGATAGAAAAATATCTTAGGGCGTTTTTCCACCACTGATGCAGGATATTCATCACCCTCCAAAATAATTAGTGGAGCATCAGACAACTGTACAGACTGGTCGAAACCAGCTACCCTTGCACCTACCAGATAATCGAACTGGATACCCTGATGTTTCAGGATGTGCATAATCATAGAGGTGATGGTGGTTTTGCCATGGCTGCCTGCTACTACTACACGTTTTTTATTTTTACTTACCTCATATACATATTGTGGGAAAGAATAAATGGGAATACCTGAATTTTGTGCTGCAAGCAGTTCGGGATTATCCGCACGGGCATGCATACCTAATACAATGGCATCGGGAGGGGTTGCACCGGTAATTTTCTCAGGAAACCATCCAAATTTTTCGGGCAGTAGGCCGGCTGCAAGCAGGTTACTTTTGGCCGGGTCGTTAATTTCATCGTCACTACCTGTTACCTGATAACCCTGTCTTTGTAAAGCTAATGCCAATTGATGCATTATTGCCCCGCCGATTGCTATAAAATGAATGTTTCTCATATTTTTTTGTATCTTCGTACAAAGTTAAGGAACGATGATACAATAAATTCGGCATTCTGACTTGTTCTTTTCCATTTCTGCTTCGTTATAAAAGTCCTTAAATAGTTTACTATTCGCAGATTTTATAACTCGCAAAAAAGAAAAATAACTACGCCAGCTTACAGAATTTATTATTTCAACGTTCCTAACTGAGCTTTTTACTATTCATAATCTAAACGTATGCAGCTATTATCAAAATTCCGGCGTATTGCCCCAATTATAGCCATTATCGTGCTTACAATGCTTACTTCGTGCAATGGCTCGAAGAAATATGGCTGTCCTAATCACTTGTTTACCCCTACTTTGCTAAGATAAAAAGCAAAATGGCCTGCAATCATGAATTTTGATTGTACTATAGGTGTTGCCCGTGAATCTAATATTAACCTACTCTTAATAAAATAAAAAAAGAAACCGTCCAGGGTTAACCATGGACGGTTGTTTTATTGTACTTAGTTTGAGTTAAAATACCTTGAATGCCAAATAAGCCTCAACTGAGGAGTTTTTCCAGGCTGATGGCAAAGCCGCGATATAGGGCCTGGCCGGACTCTTAACATCGGTAAGTCCATAAACATATCTAGCCCCGAGCAGGAAGTTTTTATAAACCTTGCATTCCAAACCTGCCAAAACTGAAAAATTACGCGTTTGAAACCACGATTTGGGATCTTCACTACCTTCAGGGTCCTGGGTAGATGAAATAAGGGTGCTGTACTGCAAGCCTAGCTGAGCCCAAAGTATAGGCATCACCTTTACATCAACCATCACCGGAACATCCAGATTGAAATTGCTGAGATGCCCCCCACCCTGAAAGGTATCGCGCAGAGTGAACCTTGATGAACTCAATAGTAATTCGCACTTAAACCCATAATATTCATTTCTGGTACCCACAAAAATACCCCCCTTTACCCCGGAATTATAATCATTAGTAAATGCTTCTTTACCATTCATCATACCGAAATTGGCACCCAGTTTCACCCCACCTGTAGCTTTTAGCGGGGTATAAAATACATCGGGTACTCCGTTAGCATTTTGTGCATTTATATGACTACCTATTAGCAGAACAATGCCGAGTATAACTAAAATTCTATTTTTCAAATGGTTGCTTTATTGTATGATGGTATGTTTCGTTGTAATGCGGCGTTAATTAAAGAAATCGCCAACCCACACTTACCTGAATCATACGGCTTTTCCATGCTGATGTTGCAGCACCAGTAGTTGCAGTAGTATTATTGATATCGGTAAAACCAAGAACATACCTTACACCTGCGGTAATATGTACAGGTAGTAAAGCCTGCAAACCTAATACGCCAGAAAACTCAGATGGTTTGAAATCTTTCTTAACATCATTACCATCCTGTTTAGCAGTAATCATCATACTATACTGAGGGCCGATCTGAGCCCAAATCCGCGGTATTATTTTGTATTCAAACATTAAAGGAACATCAAGGTAAACACCTTTAATAGGTGATTCGGCTTGTGCACCGGTAGGTACTGATATCTGAAAGTTAACCGATTTAATTAAACCTTCAACCTGTACACCAACTTTACCTTTTTGCAGACCTGCGAATAATCCGCCTACAATACCTGGCTTATAGGTCTTCTCCCAGCCATCACCACTTATTTGCTGGAAATTAGCACCCAGTTTCACACCAATTATGGGCTCTGGAAGGGCTTTCTTAATTTTTCCTACTCCGGGTATCTGTGCATCAGAACTGAGGGAAAACAATATTGCTGCTGCAAAAAAAGAGAATAATATTAAACGTTTCATTGGAATGTGTTTTATGATTTAATGATTGCAAAGATAAGGTACAATAGTTATGCCTTAAATGCAGTTCTGCAAAAATATTTCATCAGCAAATTACATATAGATTGTCTGCATGCCACTATTAGCCTTAATTATTTTTACTTTTGTTTGATGCCTGACAATATTAAACCAATCATAACTAATCCATTGAAAAAAAATGTAGCATTGGTGACACTGGTAGTTTTCGGGCTATTGCTGATTGCTTCATGCATCTATTTTAAGGAGCGGATATTATTTATAGATGCCCCGCACCAGTTATTCAGGATGATAAATGATGGGGAATGGCAGATATTAGATTCACGCTATGGGTCAATGCTATCTCAGGCATTCCCGTTTTATGGGGCAAAGATGCACCTGCCTTTAAGGTGGTTAATGATTCTTTACTCTTCTGGCTTTTATATTTTTTACCTGTTGGTAGCAATGTTGTTGGTATTCAGGTATAAAAACTATGGGTTGGCTCTTTTGTTTGCCCTTTACCTAACCCTATTTGTAAGCGAGGCATTTTATTGCACCACCACCGAGGGTTTTGGCCTACTATTCCTTGCTTATGGATCCAGTTTTCATGTGGCTGACAGATATAAAAGCAATGTGCCTCTTGTTGCGGTCTTTGTATTGAGTTTTGCCCTTGCAATGTGGACCCATCCTTTGGTGATTTTAGTAGCTGTAAATCTGTGGTTTTTCTTTTGGCTAAGGGGTGAAGAATGGCCTTTTACTAAGGTGCAATCATGGATACTTTCAATAATCCTCCTTGCACTTGCGGTTGCAAAAATCCAGCAGGGAAGCAACCATGGGTATGATAGCAGTAAAATTGAAGTAGTTACTAATTTCCAGCCCGGCAAGATTCTGGAGTTATATAAGTCTCCCCAGTTCAAATTTTTCATGCACGGGTGTATGAACAATTACTGGCTATTTGTATTAATTTTCCTTGCAGGACTTGCTGCCCTGGCATACCAGAAGAAATATTTGCTATTCCTGCTTACCCTATTTTCTACGGTAGGGTATTGTGTGTTGGTGGTCATCACCTTTTGGGATATTCATTCCAACCGGTTTTATATAGAGAGTGAGTATATGCCGGTAACCATTATTAGCTCTGCACCGTTTGTGTACTATATACTACCCCGACTCAATAAAAAGATGGCACTATGGTTAGTAATTGCGATATTCTCCATCAGGGGGATTTACATTATAAATGCGGCTCCGGTTTTCACCCATAGGGTTGAAATGGTGGGGAGCATACTTGGTAAAATGAAAGAAAAGGGCATCACAAAATTGATAATACCTGGCCCTGTAGCTGAAGTAGACAAGGTAATGCTGATGAACTGGGCCCTGCCTACCGAAAGTATTGTGCTATCTTCTCTTAATGGCGACCAGCCCCAGCTTACTTTTGTATTTGGCGATACCCATGAAATAAAATCACTGGTCAATACCGGTAAGGATACTATGATAGGTTGCTGGGAAAGAAGGCCTATCAGTAAGTTCAATACCTTTTATTACATGCCTGATACGAACAGGCAATATCAGGTGATGAGTTTTGAGGACGTGATGAGGTAATTTGGTTGTAACTTACCTGAGGCCTCACCCACGGCCCCTCTGCCATTGACAAGTA
>CAIWHI010000358.1 GCA_903912435.1 uncultured Bacteroidota bacterium
AATCATTCAGGATTTGATAGATGCCGCTGAAGTAGAATAGTATTTGTGATTACCTATAACACTGATTTATGTTGATGTTCAATTCTTTGGATAATCATTATTATTGTAAATTTTTCGTGACAGTAATGAAAAGTTGGATTGACTAATATATTTTTATCACAAAAAATTAACCTGTTATTTTTAACGGTTCATTACAAAATAATAAAAATAAAAAATAGATTTGTAAACAGAAACAAAAACTAAAACGATGAAAATATTGAGGAATATCATTTTCGGCTTGTTAGCCCTATTAATTTTGCTTTTGGTGGCAGCACTTTTTATCGATAAGCACTTTGTGGTTGTACGTGAAGTAACCATTAATAAACCTAAAATGGAGGTATTCAATTATGTGAAAATAATAAGAAACTCCACTTATTATAACCATTGGTGGCTCATTGACCCCAAAGCAAAACTTGATTTTAAAGGTAATGATGGTACCGTAGGATTTATTGCTACATGGGATAGTGATAATAACGATATGGGTGCCGGTGACCAGGAAGTTAAGAAAGTGGTGGATGGTGAGCGGGTAGATTGTGCTTTAAGGTTTAGAAAACCTTTTGTAGGTGAGGCTACTACCGACATGGCACTCGAAGCAGTCAATGATAAAACAACTAAGCTTAAGTGGGCTTTTGAAAGTGATAGCCATTATCCAATGAATATGATGAACCTTATGATGGGTAAAATGTTAGGCGGTTATCTGGAGGAAAGTGAGCTTAAATTAAAAACAATTTTGGAAAAGTAAAACTTAGACTGCAGGTTTTCACTTAGCTTGCACTAAATCAATTATAAATGGCAGCGGTAAACTCATACCTCAATTTTGCAGGTAATACAGAAGAAGCATTTTTATTTTACCAATCGGTATTTGGTGGCGAATTTGCTACCTTCCAGCGGTTTAAGGATATGCCGGGCAGTGAACAAATGAGTGAGGAGGATAGGGACAAAATAATGCATGTGGCACTGCCTATTGGTCATGGCACTGTACTAATGGCTACTGATGCATTAGAGTCGCTGGGACATAAATTAGTCGCTGGTAATAATTTTTCATTGGCAATTTCGGCCGAGACCCTTGAGGAAGCCAAAGAAATTTTTATTGGATTAGCTGCCGGGGGAACAATACCTGTCCCTTTTGACAAAGCCCCATGGGGTGCCTATTTTGGTATGCTGACTGATAAATTTGGTATACAATGGATGGTGAATTATAATGAAACTACATAGTGACCCTATTTGGTTATGTTATTGAACTATAAATCTTATGAAAACAAACTAAAATGGTTGAGGTTTTTGTAACAAATGTGGAGGAGGATACTCATGCAAACAGGCTGGTATCGGTATTATCCCAATCGTGGCCCGATACCCGTATTACTTTCGATCTCGATGATTGCGACCGTATTCTAAGGGTTGAAGGAAATAATATTTCCTCTGGTGGAATAATCACCATGATTGAGTCATTTGGCTGGTCATGCAAGGTGTTGGAATAATTAGGATGTATTGGCCCAGATTGAAATTATAGTAGTAAAACCTTCCATAATTATATTTTGATTTCTAAACCAACCAAAATTATACAATGAAACAAACAAACATTATCTATTGGATAAGTACCGGATTGGTAAGCGCACTAATGACACTTTCTGCAATACCAGATATTATTAAGGTACCTGATGCGGTTGAAATGGTAACCAAACACCTGGGTTATCCTCCTTATTTCCTGCCTTTTATAGGGGTAGCAAAGCTTTTGGGTTCAATCGCAATCCTGGTGCCTGGTTTCCCTCGGATTAAAGAGTGGGCATATGCCGGTTTTGTATTTGATTTAATAGCTGCAATGTATTCAAGTATATCTGTAGGAGATAGTGCAGCCAAATGGGCGCCTATTTTTATAGGTTTTGCTTTGATTGGTTGTTCTTATATTTATCATCACAAACGCCTTCAAGCTGTTAAAGCCTAAAAAATAGATTATGGATAATCAACCGATAATATTGGAGCGGGTTTTCAATGCACCAATTGATAAAGTTTGGAATGCTCTTACCAATAATGAGGAAATGAAAATCTGGTATTTCCAATTACCCGAGTTTATTCCTGTCATTGGTTTTGAATTCCGGTTTATCGGTGGTCCTACTGCCGATAGACAATACCTTCATATCTGCGAAATCACGGCGGTGGAGCCTAAGAAGAAACTAGCACATAGTTGGAGGTACGATGGTTATGATGGTATATCCTTTGTTACCTGGGAGTTATGGGACGAGGATAGTACTACAAGATTGCGGCTCACTCATAATGGCCTTGAAACTTTTCCTCATTCAAACCCAGACTTTGCTAAAGAAAACTTTGAAATTGGATGGGCGTCAATTTTGGATTCGTCTTTAGGTAATTACCTTAGTACGTAAGGCTAACTTACAATAAAGAGAACGTTAATGCGTTTTATCTAAAATGGCACCCTATATGAAAAAAAGCATTGTTATATTAGCCTGTGGAATTACTTTTTTAGGTTATTCTGCCTGTCAGAAACAATCTACTATCAAACCTGCTCCAACAAAAATTACAGATACTACATCCAAAACCGATACCACCCATCAAATTAAATCAATCTCATACCCCTATACAGATACTTTTAGCGGGTTGATGACCTGTAAATTGGCCATTATAAATTATTTGGCAAAAGATACTTTTTTTAAGTTTTATGTTACTCATTTTACGGCTGATTCATTTGTAATTAGCAATCCCAAAGCCATTCATTTAGATACATATGTTTACGATGATTTGTATTTAAATGTTGGTAGGAAAGCTACAGGTTCATGTATTTATAATTATGTAGTCTCTTCCAGAAGTTATCAATTTTCCCTAACCAATGACTCGCTCCATATGAATTGGGATTATTTTCCCGATTGTTATGATGATGAATATATAGGGAGTTATTTGGGAAAGAAGGTGATATAAATGTACAATTCTAAATATTTCCTATTGCCATTTTATGAAAATGGAAATAGGATTAGCCTTAGCTCTCTTGCCTCACTTTCCGACCTGTTTTTCCACACTAAAAATATCAACCCAAATTTTCTTCCTTGTTTTTTAGTTCCTGTACATAATCCACTGCGTTCAGAATCATATCGCTGGTAATGAAAACGAGGCTGCCGTTTGGTGCGTTTTTAAAGGCAAAATCAATAGCTTCTTTCTCCTGTTCTATTACAGTAGTTTTTTTGGCAGGGTCTATATTATGAATACCCTTAAGTACGAGCTCAATGATTTCATGACCTGGACGCCCTCTTAGTGATATGTCCTGTCGGATAATCAATTCGTCGAATATTGTAGCTGCTTCTTCGGCAAGGTGAATAATGTCCTCATCACGTCTGTCGCCCGTGCCGGCAATAATGGCAATTTTTACTGAAGCATCATAGCTGCCAACCAATTTGCTTATGGCTTTCATACCGTGAGGATTATGAGCAAAATCGACAATGACAGAAAAATTACGGAATTGTAAAAAGTTCATCCTACCCGGCGTTAGGGCTACAGAAGGCACAAAATTTTGCAATCCGGTTCTGATATCTTCTAAACTTATACCCGACAAATAGGTGGCAAGTACGGCAGCCATAGCATTCGCTATGTTGAAATCAGCTTTGCCGTTAAAAGTTATTGGGATATTTGAAAAAGTTTCAACCGGTATTTTTTCTGTACCACTTAGTATGGTTAAAGAGCCATTTTCAGGTACAATGGCTATACCACCATTGGCACAATGTGCTGTAATTCTGGGGTTCATTGGGTTAAGAGAAAAATATGCCACATGGCAATTAAGTTTTTCGTATATGGCATATACCAGGTCATCATCCGCATTCAGTATTGCGTACCCATTTGGCTTCACTGCTTTAGCAACTATAGCTTTCACATCAGCTAATTGTTGCAATGTGTTAACGCCTTTAAGGTCCAGGTGATCTTCAGCCACATTGGTAATTATAGCTACATCACACTGTTCAAAAGCCAAACCCGCCCGGAGTATACCGCCTCGTGCACATTCCAGAACGGCAAAATCAATGTTTTTGTTACTCAGTACTATCCCGGCAGATACAGGGCCGCTACAATCACCTTTTTCTGTAAGCTCACCTTCAATATAAATACCATCGCTACAGGTAAAACCAACTTTGAACCCCGCTTGTTTCACAATAAATGCGCTAAGTCTGGTGCTAGTTGTTTTACCGTTTGTCCCGGTTATGGCAATTATCGGCATGCGGGTATTTGTATTATTGCTATTAGTTTCATTATTGCTTGTAAGTTCTGCCTTACCATAACTTCCCAGATTTTCACTCATTTCGATATTTGAATTAAGGTGTACAATCTACTGTGAAAAATCTATACTGGCTATTCTCAAAAGTGATTTGTGTATTAATTTTTTCATTTCCTGAAGTTTAGGAAAAACCATTTGGCATAATGGAAGGGTAATAACGGAAAGGAATCAAAAAATATGTGCAGATTACTATTTGATCGTGGATAAATTGAATACTAAAACCTAAATGTGTGTATAAGCTAATAGATAAATAGCCCCATAACACTTACTTGGGGCATACAATTACTTTTTAAGTATAAACCCGGATGTTTATATTTAAATATCAAGAGTGTAAAACATTTCAATGAATTGTATTGGAATTTTATTTGGAAAGGATTACTAGGCTAATTCAATGTATTATAACAGCTATTCTTATGGAATGCAAGACAACTATAATAATATAATTGTTGGTTATAATAGCGCTTGTATCAGCATTAGCGCTATTTAAGTGCTAATTATTGGTTAATAATAATAACATATGTATTATTAAAATGTAATATTGATAGACTGTTACCATAATATTACTTGTGAGTTAAGTTAAATTGTATGCATTTTTTTTATATTTTCAATTGCTTTTTGAAAATACCAATGTAAAATGTTGACATGAATACTGTTAAATATGGAATTTTCGTGCACTTGTCAATTTTGTGTTAATACAAATATCATTAACAATCAATAACACAAATACCGTATAAATACCCTTTTGAAACTTCAACTAGAAAATTACCTTTGTGTAATTACAGAAGCATGACAGTTGTTTGATTGTTTTATTAACAACATTTTAGGTATTGCAAAATTAATATTTGTTACAACAGCGGCCTATTATCAAGTGGAATAAATATAATACTGTTCAAGGTGTAGTAAAATACACAATGAGCCATCCTCTGAAATGAACTTTCATTTTAGTGACACAATAATTTAAGAATTAAATACTCAATAAAACGCAAATAATACTATTATGAAAAAAATACTCCTTTTTGCAGTATTACTTATGGCAGGTTGGGCTGCTATGGCACAAACAAGCAACATCCCATACCAGCTACATTTTACGGCTGTAGCCCGCAATCCTACAACCCACAATCCGGTAACATCAACTGTAGATGTGAGATTAGAAGTATGGCACAGTGGCAGTAGCACTGCTTTTTCACCTGATACAACTATTCAGTATTGTGAGGAAATCCATACAATTACACCAAATTCGTATGGGGAATTTTCTGCAAATTTCGGTACTAGTTCTGCAGTAATATGCATTAGCGGTACAACTTTAAGCAATACACAATGGGAGAAAGGTAACTACTGGTACATCATAAAGTATGATACTGCCGGTGGCACATTTGTTCCTATTGATACAGGAAAATTCACCAGCAGCACCTATTCTTATGCAGCCCACACTGCTGAGAAGTTGGTTAATGTAGGTACAGCACCAACTACAGGAAGTGTACTAACATGGACTGGTACATCTTGGGTGGCTTCAGTTCCATCTGGGGTTTTACCAGGTACAATCCAAGCATGGGCAGGAGCTACAGTCCCATCTGGTTATCTTTTTTGTAACGGTGATACCGTTAATTCATCTACTTATCCCGCATTGTATGCTGCTATAGGGACAACCTGGGGCAATGGAAACCTCACAGCAGGTAGTTTCAATTTGCCTGATTTACGTGGAAGGTTTATGAGGGGATATGATGCAACAGCAACTAATGACCCTGATCATAGCAGCAGGACTAATTCTCATTTTGGTGGAGCAAGTGGGAATAGTGTGGGAAGTTTGCAAAGTGATTCTTTAGCAGCACATAATCATACATTTCATGCAAGTTATGGATGGCCATATGGAATTGCAGGCAGTTCTGGTAGTCCAAATATTGAATATGGTTATTG
>CAIWHI010000359.1 GCA_903912435.1 uncultured Bacteroidota bacterium
ATACAGGTTCAAATCCTGTCCTGACTACCGTTTAGGGTGATGCCCTTTAAGGTTGCCTACGCCTATTTAAGTGGGGAGGGGTTACTTCTATCCTTAGCGGCTCATCACCGAATAGAGGCACTGACTATGTTAAGTCTATTCCTAACACAATGCAGGTGAATGCAACATGATACCGAAAGGAGATTGGTCGTGGACAACAATGATACTTGTAAGCTGGATAAGTTATGGTATCAAATTGGTTAGTTGATGGGGAGGTAGACATACGGGCGAGTCCACTGCGGGGAGCAACGCAAGCCTGGGATTGACGAGTTTAACCCGATGACGGTTGCAAACGTTACGGTACAATGTATAGGTAACGGCATCAGACATGATGCCAAAAAACCCAGACGATTCAATCACCACTGTTTCGATTACAGTACTAACCACTTAAATTAAATAAAATGGATAAATGTAGTTTGTGTGGCATAGAAGATCAAGGTTCAATTTGTAGCACTTGTCTTGCCGTTATTAGTGCTGGGTAAAAAAGATTTGTTTGTTCGAAAACAATTGGTTATCTTTGTAAAAACAAAACCTGGCACAAATGATGCTGGATATTACCTACTGTTAGGTGTGAAAACTCTTTCAGTGTGGCTCTACCAGATAAGTGTATGGTTTTAATTGGTTCAGTGATGAAATTGGTAGACATGGGTGTGTAAGTTGCCCTGGGCGTGAAAAAATCAACTATAAAATAATCGCTTATGGGGGTTCGAATCCTCCCTGAACCACGGTAAGGTGTAAGATACATGACAACCTAAATTACGTAAGAAAGGTCGGTATGACAAGCGGGGATAGACCCGCACATGATTAGGTGGCGAAAATGGCAAACGCAATGGCTTGTTAAAAGAGGGATTATTCTAAACCGAACCCAGAAATGGGCTGTCCGTTGAATACTGGTTACAGGTTCGAACCCTGGACTAATCGCAAAAAATATTGATTATTTTTGTATGCTTAAAGAGGGAAAATAATGGAAAACAGGTTTGAAGAAATAAAAAAGATATTCAACAGCATCTACGATAGAATAGAAGGCCCAAAAGTAGATCCAAACGAGATACTGATAGACACCCTGATTGTAGCAGCCAAACTGTTCAATTTAGCAGAGGAACAGGAATCCCGTATACAGTCTCTAGAGAAATACATAAACGGAGTAGTGAATAATGGAATATTACCCAGTAAATTCATGTAATATGATAGAGGGTGAAAGCCTGTGGAGACGCTAAGTTTCAGTGAGAAATCGTGGTGAGCGTCAAAGAAAAATTAAGTTAGTAATATAAACAAATGCTGTGGGTGAAATTACTTCAAAAGGTAAATAATTAAAAACATTATATAAAATATAGGAATTAATATAAATGAATCTCTATATTTTAATTACAAAACCTGTGAAATTAATATCCCTTGATCTTACAAAGCAACAAATTAATTGGCTGTGCAAAGGTCGTTCTAAGACAGCTAATGAAAAAGCCTTTGATCGGCAGTTATCTTATTATGAAAATTACGGAACTATAAGGCAAGGTAAAATTTAAACATATGGCTATCAAATTATCAAGATATAAAAAAGCGTCAGAATACGAAGTGAAGGATTGGTTTCACAAGAATCTGCCAGAATTATCTCCGTACCAGAAGTCAAAACTGGATAGTGAGTTCTTCAGGGATACTCCTTATCGATTCTTTAAATGGGAAGAAGAGTCAAAGACATCGTTATGGTGGCGCATGACCTTACCTTTATGGCCAATCTATGCATTCCTCGCTATCATATTTGTCACTTTCCGCTGGATGTTTACTGGTAAATCAGGACTCCCTCGGAAATGGTTAGACAACTACCATTATCCTTGGGCTAAAAAATTAGACATTTAGACATATTGGTTCAGTGATGAAATTGGTAGACATGGGTGTGTAAGTTGCCCTGGGCGTGAAAAAATCAACTATAAAATAATCGCTTATGGAGGTTCGAATCCTCCCTGAACCGCAATTTAAATAATAATTATGAGTGATTTTTATTCGAGTGATGAAATAAGAAGTATTATACATAACGCACACAAAATTAAAAAATTTAATAAGTGTCATGAATGTAATGGTACAGGTTTTTTAAATTGGGATGGTGAAGTTGGTGATGATGTTAAACCAG
>CAIWHI010000360.1 GCA_903912435.1 uncultured Bacteroidota bacterium
ACAATGAAACCGAGAAAGCAATCAAAATCATTAGGGATTGGCTTAAAACTTCATCAAATGCGCTTAGTATTCCAGGTCACATAACCATTAGCAATCACTATATTGATTTTACAAAAAACATCTTACCTGCAACAGTTGAGAAACTTGGTTTGGAGCTTAATGATTTGACTTTTAGTGATTATTGCCTGTTTGTGGAAGGAGCAATGAAAAGGCAATATGGCTTGGAAATCTAACCAGATATCAGGCAGTTTTTGCCCTTTTAGTAATTCTTTTATGAAACTTCAATTTATTTTCTTGAGTTTGACACGTTTTGCATAGAAAATATATTTATGTAATTGATTGTCAATTGGTTATTTCGAATGATTGTCAAATTATAGAAAATATTGTAGGGGGAACAATTTGTTCATTATTCCGCTGATAGTACCTAAATTTGCGGTCATGGCATTTTTACGTAGGGAGAACAAACGAGGTCAGACCTATCTGAGTATCTGTGAGAGTTTCCGGGATGAGGCCGGTAATGTAAACCGCCGCACGTTGCATAACCTGGGCAATATTAAAAACTATACTCCCGAAGCACTGGAACGTATCGGCCGTCAACTAATTGAACTGGTAAAGGGGCCATCTGGTGATCCGCAACCTATTAAGGAACTCTCCCGTCATAATTATGGCTTTCCATTAATTGCGTTTCAATTGCTAAAAATATTTGAGCTGGATATTCTGATGAATAGGTTTAAGCGTAAGCACAAACTCAGTTTCAGTCTTTTGCAGCCATTATTATTGATGCTTTGTGACCGTCTCAATGACCCATTGAGTAAACTTGGTTCGTATAATTTACAGAATGAGTATTTTGGATTGGGCGAAGCGGTTCAATTGCAGCATCTCTACCGTACTCTGGACTATCTGGCGGAAAACAACCAGACAATACAAACCCATATTTTTAATAGAAACAGTAATCTATTTAATTACGAACTGGATGTGGTATTTTACGATGTGACCACTTTTTATTTTGATAGCGATGTGGTTATCGACGGAGACTATCGTCAGAAAGGATATGGCAAAGATGGTAAAATTGGCAAAACGCAGGTCCTATTTTCTCTGCTCATTGATAAAAATAAAGTACCGATAGGATTTGATGTATACAAAGGCAGCCAATACGAAGGCCATACTTTTGAGAATGCAATAATAAAACTCAAAAACAGATACAATATTAAGCGGGTTATTGTGGTAGCAGACAGTGGAATGCTCAATAATGCCAATCTTGATTTGTTTGGTCCGCATAGTACGGGCAACGAGTATGAATATATTGTAGGAGACAGGCTTAAAACATTACCAGCCACTGTTATTGAATATCTCACCAATTCAAAGAATTATACAACAGTAAGGATCAAGGATCAGACTGCAAAAGAAAAAAGCACCGAAGGCAGCGAAGATGAAAATGACGAGAATGCTTTCATAAAGTACACAACATATGATTACAAGGGCCGAACCATTATCTGTACATGGTCGGCAAAAAGAGCAAAGAAGGATAAGGCTGAACGTGAAGAAAAAATTAAGAAAGCGCAACTGTGGTTAAAAAAGCCTGATGCATTGGAAAAAAAATCAAAGAGATTTTATATCAAAACCATTGATGAAAAGAAATACGTACTGGATACGGATAAAATAAAGTGGGAAGAGCAATTTGACGGATTTAAGGCCATTGCCACTAATGCAGCAGGTATTACACCACAGGTAGCTTTGGAAAAGTATAAAGACCTATATAAAATTGAGCAGAGCTTCCGCACTTTTAAAAGCTATCTGGAAACACGTCCTATGTTTCATTGGACGGACTCCCGGATAGAAGGCCACCTCGTGGTATGCTATATCGCATTTTGTCTGCTTAATTATTTGCAAACAAGACCCGGGGTTGGTATGAGCGAAAATGAAATCCGAAGAGTCCTCAACAGAATGCAGTTATCCAAAATTCAGAGGGAAGAGGAAATATCCTGGTTAAGGTCAGCCAAGGCTAATGAAGAGGACAAAATATTAAAATCATTAAATTTAAAACAAATACCTGATGTCATAAGCGAAAAAGCTATATCGAATTATATTCATATAAATATGTAGGGAGAACATCTAAACTAAAGGTGTTGATTATCATTGTTTTAAGTCGAAACCGTGTCAAACTCAAGAGATATGTACCTCATTAACCCTAATAACAATTATGACAATCCTAATTATACAGGTGTTGGCTTTAGCCAGAAATCTAACCATTACTACAATGTGTTCACCTCTTATACCAAGGGTGCCAACAGGTTCT
>CAIWHI010000361.1 GCA_903912435.1 uncultured Bacteroidota bacterium
TATGTTTGCCCTATGGATGTTTGGCCGCATACTGGAGAATATGTGGGGGCCACAACGTTTTTTCATTTTTTACATGGTATGTGGATTAGGGGCTGCCCTTTGCCATATGAGTGTACTCACATATGAGTTTACCACCTATAGCAGGGCATTTTTGGAGTACCAGTCACATCCCGGTTTTGTAGAGTTCATGCAGTTTATCAAGAAATTTGGTGTTAACTTTAATCCTAGTTTTATAAATGCCTGGCAGGCTAACAGGTCTGACCCTGGTGCAATACAAAGTTCAATTTATAAGCTCAATTTATATTATCAAACCATAATCAATACTGGTACAGTTGGTGCATCGGGTGCGGTATTTGGGCTATTATTTGCCTTTGGTTATTATTTCCCCAATATGGAATTATACATCTACGGGATATTGCCACTGAAAGCTAAATACCTGGTGGCTGGCTATGCATTATTAGAGCTTTCTTTAGGCGTTGCCAACAGTGCAGGTGATAATATTGCCCACTTTGCCCACATAGGGGGTATGATCTTTGCGTTTTTAATGTTAAGAATGTGGAAAACAAATATCAGGAATAACTTTTAGTGATAAATTTGCAGCCAATGAATACTGGGCAAAAAAGGTCAGCATTATCCTATATACCGGGGTTAACCAATAATTCGGTTTTAAAAGTCATCCTATTTTCCGGAACAGCATATGTGGTTTTTGGCCTTATCTGGTCAATAATCAGTTTGCTCTATGGCAATGCTACCAATTATCACCTCTATTTCATCCCTGCAGTTGCGCTTGCTGATGTAAAATCCTTCCCATCCCATTGGTGGACCATCTTTACCTATGGTTGGTTTCACTATATAGGGTTCTTTGAGTTTTTGAGCAATATGCTGTGGCTATATATGTTTGGGTCGGTAGTGCAGGTATTGGTGGGCCACAGGCAGGTAATACCAATATATGCCTATAGTATGTTAGTAGGTGGGGTATTCTACTTATTAGCCCAGTTTCTTCCCGGTGCATTCGGTCATTGTCCGCCCAATATACTTGGCCCAAGGGCGGGTTTGATGGGTTTGGCTATTGCTACCATTACCATTTCACCTACCTATAGGTTTTATATTACCGAGACTTTCACAGTTCCTTTGGCAGCAGTAGTGGGTATTTTTGCCTTCCTTTCTATTATTAATTCCCAGTTTTATTTTACCCTCCTCATGATGCTAGTGGGTGGTGGCTTATGTGGTTTCGGATACATACTACTTTTAAACAGGGGCTACAAACCAGGTGCATGGATGTATTCTTTTACCCGAAATATTGAAAGCCTGGTAACACCTGCCGATGAAATGGGCAGTGGCCGTAATTATTCACGTCCGGGTGGTTCGGGTCGTACCCGTTTCCAACCCAGGAATAATCATCTCACCAATGTGGACGATATTCTGGATAAGATAAACCAGAAAGGATACAAGTCCTTATCAGCCGAAGAAAAGGCGATATTGAAGGAGGCGGGGAAATAGGATTTTATTAGGTAATTGTGAGTCCAATAAATTGTGGAAATTTCACTTTGCATGGTATCTACACATTTGCGACTTTTGTATTATTTTTGGTATAAATTTATCGTAATGGCAAAAGCAATAGATGTTGCGAATGTCTTTTTGAGGCTTTCACAACCCGAGGTAGGTGACACAATAAGCAATTTAAAATTGCAAAAGCTCCTCTATTATGCCCAGGGTTTTCATTTAGCCATGAATGATGGTAATCCATTGTTTGATGAAAATATTACTGCATGGGCTTATGGACCGGTTGTAGAATCAGTTTATAGAGATTTTAAGCAATATGGTTCTGGGGCAATACCTGTGCCTGAGGACATTGATACTTCAATGTTCAGTAAAGATCAGCTGGAATTAATAGAGGAAATATATGAGGTTTATGGTCAATTTTCAGCCCTCCGCCTAATGCAGTTGACACACTCCGAGAAGCCATGGATGGAAACAAGCAGGGATAGCATTATTTCCAGGGAGGTAATGAGGGATTTCTTTATTACCAGGATTAATGCGAATTAGTTTATGGGTAAGATACGTCAACCTGAAGTTCATTCAGGTAAAAATATCCCAAAACCACAGGAAGTAAACATTACTGATTACAAGCACCCAATATTCTGTTTTAGGTACATACACCACGATTATAATTTGGACAAATGTGATGCTAGTGAAAAAGTTAGTTTGATAGAGCAAATTGCTAGGTTAAGCCAACTTACATGGGATGAAATAAGGCTTGCACCAAGACATGGTATGGGGTCTGAAAAAATATCCAAGGACGAAATACTTGCTTCAAAACCAGAAATTGTAACATCCGATGTTGATTTCCTCTTAGCCTTCCGATTTCAAGGCAAAAAGCCCTTTATTGGGCATAGAAACAAATTCGTCTTTCATATTTTGTATATTGACAACAAATTTTCGGTTTACAAACATTAGGAGCTGTGATTAAATAAAATAGACCATAGGGTTTTCTCTCCAAATACATAAAAAATATATAGTTATAATGACAAAGCTATCAATTGCTTCAATACTTTTCCTGTTTAGCTATTTATCTGCTTACAGTCAACCATTCGATGGGTCACTCATTATCCCAAATAAAGATTTAATTAATAATCCCTATACCTGCTATCACATAGCGGATAGTTTCTCGAAAAAAGGGGATAGTATAAACGCTTCCTATTGGTTTATGAAAATGAACCCTTATTTGTTGTTGCGATTTAATGTAACGCCGAAGAATATTGATACATTTTTTGCTGA
>CAIWHI010000362.1 GCA_903912435.1 uncultured Bacteroidota bacterium
ATTTGTCCACATGTCCCGACTGCTTCCATTTGTCAGACAGGTCGCGGAAAGCCTGGGTAGTTTCCTTCCAGTTGGTACTTTCTGCCATGCTTTCTGCAAGCTCGGTCAGCTTCACTTTAGCTTGGTAGTTCTCCTCTCCCAATTCGTAAAGCGTATGCTCCCAGGTTTGAATTAGGGCACCCAGCTTTGCAAAATCACCAGCGGCATTTATTTTATTTATATAGTCCTTTGTGAATGCTACTTTTTCGGCTAGTTTTTGTTTGTCTTCAGCAGCCACCCATTCAGTTTCCAGTTCTTTTACTTTTGTTTCAAGGCCTGCAAATTTGTCAATCAGATTTTTCAGTACTATCTGGCAATTTTCAATGGCTAAATTAGCTACTACACGTTCTTTAATATTACTTCCAGGGCGTAGGGATAGGGTGCCCGCTTCATCAAGTTCAAATAGTTCTTTACCAACAAATGATTGTTCGTTCCACCATGATGCAAGGTCGTTGTTCTGTTCCAGGGACATAAATTATAATTGTTTAATCAAAATTATCAAAAGCCTTTGTTAGACTAAGTCGCAAGATAAAACTAATTATTTATTTTGTACTTCCCAACTACAAAATAATACAATGAAATAATGAAACCCTTATTGGGTCAAACAAGGCATTAGTGGATAATAAATCATATTTATTATCCACTAAAAATGAGCTTATTGTTTAAAAATGGGGCTATAAACAATAGCGATAAATGATATTACCGTATTTGTAATCGCAGAAGCAGCCATGCCTAATAATTGAAACCCACCTTTTATTGCCGTTATATGACAAAACAATGAACCCGGTTAGCTTTGTGATGCTACCGGGTTCGTTATATATCTCATAAAACGGACTTATAAATTTTAAGCAAGGTTCTCTACCATAGCTTTTATACTTGCCATTTCCCTTACAGCATCAGCTATGCCTTGCGCATCATAGCCACATTCACGGTGCAGTTCTTCCGGTTTGCCATGCTCCACTATACGGTCGGGTATCCCAAGCATTTTCACCTCAGGGGTATAGTTGTGTGCTGCCATAAACTCCAGCACTGCACTGCCAAAACCACCTACTACCGTACCATCTTCTACCGTTATTATCTTAGAATAATGTTGCGCTACTTCATGCAGCATTTCCTCGTCTATAGGTTTTACAAACCTCATATCGTAATGTGCAGGATAAAGGTCTTCTGTAGCCAGAATTTTGCAAGCGCTTACTGCAAAATTGCCAGGATGCCCAATAGTCAATATAGCTATTTCATTACCATCGCATATTTTACGGCCTGTACCTACTTTTATCTTTTCGAATGGCGTTCTCCACTGGGGCATAACACCCTGCCCACGTGGATAACGGATAACATAGGGCGATGCGTTTTCGGGCAACTGTGCCGTATACATCATATTCCTTAGTTCAGATTCATTCATGGGCGAGCAAACCACCAGATAGGGTATGCAACGCATAAAGGCTATATCATAGGCTCCATGATGTGTGGGTCCGTCATCACCTACCAGGCCTGCACGGTCCAGGCAGAAAATAACGGGTAGTTTCTGTATGGCTACATCATGCACCACCATATCGTAGGCCCTTTGCATAAAGCTACTATAGATGTTGCAGAACACCCTCATGCCTTGTGTGGCCAATCCGGCACTAAGTGTCACCGCATGTTGCTCGGCAATACCCACATCTATGGCCCTGTCGGGCATAGCCTCCATCATGAACTTCATTGATGAACCCGATGGCATAGCCGGAGTAATACCCATAATCAGCGGGTTTTTCTCTGCCAGTTCCACTAATGTATGACCAAATACATCCTGATACTTTGGGGGTTCGGGAACTAATGAAACCTTTTTATTGATTTTACCTGTTATCTTATCAAATGTACCCGGTGCATGCCATAAGGTCTGGTCTATTTCTGCCAGTCCGAAGCCCTTGCCCTTTACGGTTTTGATGTGGAGCAATTTTGGCCCGGGTATGCCCTGCAGGCTTTTTAGGGTCTCGGTAAGCTTCAATACATTGTGCCCATCTATAGGGCCAAAATACCTCAATCCCAGTGCTTCAAACAGGTTACTGCTCTTCGATACTACCCCTTTCAGTCCGGCTTCTATTTTAGATGCCAGTTTCTGGAAATCCTTAGTAGGCAGCATACCCAGCATTTTCCATACATCATCCCTGAATTTATTGTAAGTCTGGGAGGTGGTAATGTCTGTAAGGTATTCTTTCAATGCGCCTACATTGGGGTCAATAGACATATTGTTGTCATTGAGGATGATGAGCACATTGGCACCACTTACCCCTGCATGATTCAATGCTTCAAAAGGCAGACCCGCGGTCATAGCCCCATCGCCTATCACCGCAATGTGTCGCCTGAAATCTTCGCCCTTATATTTTGAAGCAATAGCCATACCCAG
>CAIWHI010000363.1 GCA_903912435.1 uncultured Bacteroidota bacterium
GCCCAGAAGGCTCATACTATTGATAAGGCCTGGTAGCCCAAAATAATGGTCGCCATGCAGGTGGCTGATGAAGATATGGTGCACATTTCTCCACCTTAGCCCGTAGCGCTGCATTTGTATCTGGGTGCCTTCCCCACAATCAATCAGGATAATATCTCCATATACCGAAATCGCTTGTGCTGTAGGGTGTCTTCCAAATGCCGGAAGTGCGGAATTATTGCCAAGTATTGTTACCTTCATTCAGCGGCAAAAGTAATGAACGTTGATTAAATAAAGTCTACTATATGGCAAGTGTGTTTTTCTTTTTTGCAAGGCACAAATTAAACTACTTAAGACATTTGAATTCTAGTTGCAAGAAAATATACTGCATTTCATGAAATGAATAATTTAATCCCGTTGGCTCCGTAGGTGCCAATAGCTTTGTAGAAAATAATCATATCAAACGAAAACTGCTCCATGGGAGTAGTGCACTTCGAGATTTAGGAAAAATTAATTGAAATCTTGCTGTCTATTAATTTGAAAATACTGTCTTATTCTAAGACTTTTCTTTAACCCAAATCATTTATCAGAATCAATAGGATAATTCTATTTTTGCACTAAATTCCTTATATGAAAATACAATTCTGTACCTTACTTTTTATAGTTACAACCATCTGTTCTTTTAGCCAGGATAAAGAGGGTATGGAACACAACGCAGAAAGTAGGACTAAATGTGCCGCAATATATTTAAACACCAGCACAGGGATTAATAATAACACTGGTATTTTGGGTCTTAATATTGAGGCTTCTGTTTCAAAAAATGTTTCTATTGATGGGGGCGCAGGTATAAGCTCATGGGGAAACAAGCTATCTGTAGGTGGTAAATATTTTCTTGATCCATGCCACATCGGTTGGGCATTTGGTGGTGGTCTTACCTATAATACAGGTAAGACCAACTTTGAAACCAACGAAGAGACAATCTATAAAATTGTAGAAAAGGTGTATGTAAATGAGCAGCCAATGCTCAATGCCTATTTTGCGGCCTTTAAATATTGGGAATTAGGCAAAGGATATAATCATATATATATGGAATTGGGCTATTCTGTTGCGTTCAATAATAATCAGTTGGAGCAGGTAGGTGGTGATGCCATGAGTAATGCTGGTATAAATGCCGCAAAGTTTGGATCTCCCGGAGGTTTTATTATAGCTACAGGTATAACATTTGGTATAAAATAATTAATGGGTGGATATGCCATTTCTGGTATCCACCCATTAATAAATAATATTTGATTAAAGTGCAGCCTGGTATCTTGCGGCTACTGCTTCCCAATTGATGACATTCCAAATAGCCTTGAGGTAATCAGGGCGCCTGTTTTGGTAGTGCAGGTAATAAGCATGTTCCCACACGTCAATTCCCAGTATTGGAGTTCCTTTCACTTCTGCAATGTCCATTAATGGGTTGTCCTGGTTTGGCGTAGAACTAACCACTAATTTGCCATCCTGGACAAGCAACCATGCCCAACCCGAACCGAAACGTGTAGCACCTGCAGTGCTCATTTTTTCCTTAAGAGCATCAAGAGAACCGAATGTTTCATTGATTGCAGTAGCCAAAGCACCAGTTGGTTCAATACCATTAGGGCCAAGTACAGTCCAAAATAAAGAGTGATTGTAATGTCCACCACCATTGTTGCGTACTGCAACTGGTAATGTCGACATAATAGCCATCAATTCTTCAAGTGATTTATTTTCATTTTCAGTACCGGCAAGTGCCTTGTTGAGGTTGTCAACATAAGCCTGATGGTGCTTGCCGTGATGAATTTGCATAGTCAGCGTGTCAATATGTGGTTCCAAAGCATCATGTGCATATGGAAGTGCCGGAAGAGTGAATGCCATTGTATTTATTTTTTAAATTTAGAACCCAAAGTTACGTCAAAAGTCAGGAGCAATCACCTAAAAAACGTATAAGTACTGATTATGGCATGTTAAATATAAATTACTGGTGGGCTATTTGTCCAGCATTAATTCGCCTAAGGCTTACAATGCACCACCCGTTTTGGTGAGCGCCTCAATAGGCCTTCCTCATCATAGTTGTGGACCCTGTCAAAAATCAAATCAAACTCCCGTTGCTTCAACAGTTTAATCATAATCAGGGCATTTTTATTGAGTTGGCTGCCATGGTGAATATAGGGGCCATATCGCTCCTTTTTCGTAACCAGGTATAAATAATAATCCCCTACAACATAATCCTCCCTAAACATAACAAGAGTTGGGTTATCCAATATTTTTTCAACTGATAGGGTATCTCCCATATCATTGGCAAAATGGAATTGGCATCCTCTGTAGAGTGGCTTACTATTTGAGCTATCTAATATTACATAAGTAATTGGTGCTTTGCACAAGGCCTTCATTGGTGCAACAAATATTAAGCCAGGCATACATACCATACCTACCCTTACTAAAAACAGTATCCTTAACCGTGCTTTTATCGGCAATTGGTTTGTGAACATAGATATTCTGTTTTTGCGTGTAATTAGTTGAATGTAAGAATAAGAACTAATTATGGCTTGCTTATTATTTTGTGGTCTTTGATTTCAATTGAATTATTAAGGTCTATTTCAGTAACAAGTGAAGGCGCATTAGTATTTTGGTATTGGCCTGGGGTGCCATCAAGATTATTGAGTGCATTATGTATATTCTTATCAATTTCATTTTTCATTACAACAGGTATTGCTGCCTGGTCATTTTTGTCAATATGCATTTTTGTTAGTCCATTAAAAGTATAAAATACCAGTTTGCCTTTTTCATCTATTACGATATTGCTGACTTGCATGTTGTAATATCCATTTGGGAGTTGGCTAAGTTTCTTGCCTATCTGATTCATTAGATATTCCTTAATTGAAGCCTCTTTTATATTAAAAGTTGTCTTTTTATTGAGCTCGTTTGAATTATAAATTTTGTTTCCGTTCATAGTAATTGGCTTGGGGTCTAATGTAGTAACCATAGTCCTTTCAACACCGGTAACAGGGTCAACAATAGCAATAGTATCATGCATAGCAGGACTCATTTCAAATTTATTTCCTTTATAGGAAATAGTATTTCCATTTTGCTCGAATTTTTGGGAAAATCCGGTATTGGAAAAAAAGACAACCGATACAATGATTACCGGAGCTAAAACCAGCATTCTTAACCGTGCTGTGGCGGGCGATTGATGCGTAAGCATAGATATTCTGTTTTTTATGGGTGAACGATTAAATGAATGAGTAAGTAATGGGGCTGCCTGTAGCATAGATTGCTCGATAAGAAACCTGCAATAAATCTCTGGTTGCCTATGGCTTACCCAATCAGCCTGAAATTCATGAACCATCAAAAGCCTTTTTTGGTAAACAATCACCAAAGGGTGAAACCAGAATACAATACGGGCTAATTGCATTAGTACTACGTCTGCAATATGGCCAAGCTTTCCATGCATTTGCTCATGTGCCAATAGTATATTCCATTCTTCATTGTTATATGAAGTTTGTGCGCTGATAAATATCCAATTGAATACTGAAAAAGGCCCATGATTTTGCCCTGTTTCTATGATTGTATAGCCATTTTCAATGGTCTTTGTGCCTGCACTATATAAGCTTACTATTTTATAAAGGTCTTTAATCAATAATACCAGCGTGATGGCCACACCAATGAAGTAAATACTATAAATTATTGACCAGATATTAAATGGCACCTGACCATTAACTGTTGCAACTGTTTTTTGTGTTGCAAGGTAATCCCTCATTTGAGCAGCAGAACTCGTAGAAGGCAATGCCTCTCCAAAATCAATAGTGAGTAATGGTAAGACAAGCCCCAGGAGAAAAGTAGCAATTAAATAGAAACGATTATACCCATGGTGGCTTAGCCTGCGAAGAAATAGGTCGAAAACCACAAGGCTCATTACCCAGATTGCTGATATATTTAGGATGTATTGCAACATAACCAGTGATTTAAAAATATTATATTAATTGATATTTTAGACAAAAATTGTAAATCTATTCACTATCTACAAACAAAACTATAGGCGCAGCAGTATCAGTTACATTATTGTGCTCCACTATAATGTGTTCTATAATCATCCTGAGTCTCATTTCTTTTGCTGCTAAAAATCCTTTTATTAGTTCTGTTTCACCTTTGCTTAGTTTTCCTTCATTGTTGTCCCTTTGTGAGTAGGGCCCCAATAGGTCTTTGCCTTTTGGAAGAAACATGACCGTGAAACTTTTTACCACACCACCATGTTCTACATTAGTCACCTTAGGATTGGCCAGTATTTTGGAGAAAGTAGTTTTTGAGCCACTCACATCACCCAGGCGTGCATGGTACTTAAATTTTCGTTCTGCACCAGTCACATTCTGGGCCACACTGTTCTTCCATATACATGAAATGGAAATGATTACTAATGCGATTGCTGATATTAAATTGGTCTTTTTCATTTTGGCTATTTTTTGGTGAATAATAGATTGAAGAGCATCCTATTTCTTAGGATATCTTACAGTGAGTTTGTGGTCTTTTATGGTAAAAGAGGCGTCGGTAATAATTGTATTTATTAGCCCTAATGCCGGCTTGCCATCAGCATTAGTAAAGTGGCCAAAATCTGGTGCATCTTTCAATAAGGAGCTTGCTTTTTTTACAATAGCTAATGCCTCAGGACTATTCATTAATGCATAATTATATATTCCGTGGTAGTCAGATTTAGAATCATTAATAGCTGCACCATCGAAGTACACTATTTTGCCTGTTTTGTTGATAACCATATTTCTTACATACAGCCTGTATCGGCCATCAGGGAGGGTAGCAAAATCACTTTCCAGATTGTCATATAGATATTTAAGCAGGGAGTGATTAATTATATCTTGTTGTATAAGAAATGCATCAGATAGGTGGTAGTATTTTTCGCTGGTTTCCCCTGTAATAGCCAATTTCTCGCTATCACGGTAATATTCGTAATTAATTATATTTTCTCCATTTAGTTTAGCAGGGTAGGGGAATTGGCATTTTTGAGGCGTTGTTATGTAATTGCCACTCTCCTTACCCGAATCATTGATGAAAATAGTATGCCAGGTCGAGTCTGCTATTTCAATTTCATTACCCCAGAAGTATACCTTATGTCCTTTAATTACTTTATCCCTTGCCAATATTGTTTTACTAAAGCATAGGATACAGATTAGAAGAATAGGTGCAATTACCAACGATTTCATTTTTGCAAGTTTTGATGATTTAGTAGCCAGCATTTGGAATCTGGTTTTCAGAGGAGAATGGGTAAGCCTATGTGCAAGGGCCGGAC
>CAIWHI010000364.1 GCA_903912435.1 uncultured Bacteroidota bacterium
AAAAACAAGCTCTTCCTCGCTCTTGCTTTATTGGTTGCCCTTAGTTCCAATGCACAAATAAATAGTTACTTCCTGTCGCAGCCCAATCTTACACCTGATGGCATATATGTGGTGTTCTGCTATGATGGCGATATATGGAAAGCCAATACTAATGATGGCATAGCCACAAGGCTCACCGCCATGAAAGGCTATGAAACCAGCCCGAAAATTTCGCCTGATGGTAATTGGATCGCATTTACGGGTCGTCAGTTTGGTAATTCAGATGTTTATGTGATGCCTATAAATGGTGGTGATATCAAACGCCTTACCTGGTTTAGTGGTGGTGATGAGGTAAGCTCATGGAGCTGGGACTCTAAAAGTATTTATTTTACCAGTACCCGCAAAAGCATGATGTCTACCTACAAGGTTGGCATCAATGGCGGCACAGCAACTCCGGTATTCAATTCACATTTCTTCCTCAATGACCACAAGGTGGTAGAACACCCTAGCAGTGGCGAATTGTTTTTTAATGATACCTGGGAGAGTAGCCACCAATTGCACCGTAAAAGATACAAAGGGCCATATAACCCTGATATCCAATCTTACAACCCTAAAACCCAGGCGTATACCCAGTACACTACATGGGTAGGAAAAGATTTTGGCGCAACTATAGACAAGAAAGGGAATATCTATTATTTATCAGATTCGCTGAATGGCGAGTATAATCTTTTCGCGATTAAGGGTGGTAAGCATATTCCGGTTACCAGTTTTCATTCTTCAATTATGAATGCCATGGTATGCGCCAGTGGCACCAAGGTGGTTTTTGAAAAGGACTATCACTTGGGTATCTATGATGTAGAAACTAATATCTCAGCCGACTTGAATATTGTCATTACCCGCAATAATACCTTGCCCGATGCAAGCGAATTTAATGTAAGGGGTAAAATAAGCAACTTTGATGTATCAGGCGATGGTAAAAAATTGGCTTTTATTAGCCGTGGTCAACTGTTTGTAAGTGATGTAGAAGGTAAATTTATTGAGCAGATTGATAAGGAAAGTATGGAGCGAAAAGTAGAGGTGAAATGGCTTGCTGATAATAAGACCCTACTCTATAGCCAAACAGATAATGGCTATACAAATTGGTTTACCATTGCTGCTGATAAAACGGGTGAGGCAAAACAACTGACCCATGATGTCAAAATCAACCATGCACTTTCGCTCAATAATAAAAGAACTATGGGAGTATACCTAAGTGGCAGGGAGGACATTTGTACGATTGATTTAAAAACATTTAATTGCAAACCAGTTACCCATGATGCCATTTGGAGCCTAAGTACTGATGTGCCAGATTTTTCTCCAGATGGGGAATGGATTATTTATGCTGCACACCGCAACTTTGAGCAGGATGTATTTATTTACAACCTAAAGTCAAAAAAAACAATCAACCTAACCAAGACCGCCATATCAGAAGTGGCACCTATGTTTTCGCCAAATGGCAGGGATCTATACTTTACATCAGCTCGACTAGCTCCGGCCTTTCCTGCTGACCTGCAACAACAGCATGTGTACCGCATACCCTTACAGAAATTCGACTCTTTCTATTATGCCGATAAGTATAATGAGTTGTTTAATGAAGCCAAAAAAGACACCAACGAAGTGATAAATGTCACCAAAATAGATACAAACCGTATTATGGACAGGATTGAATTGGTAGGACCATCTTTTGGTGTTCAGAATTTATGTGCGGTATTTGAAAATGAGGGGACCACCATAGTCCTCTATACCAGCACCCAATTGGAAGGTAAAACCTGCTTATACAAAACAGAGTACAAACCATTTGAACCAGCAAAAACCGAGAAAATAAGTGGCACCGAAGGCACTAGTATTGGCATTATAGAAAATAAGGATAAATACTATGCCCTGATAGATGGTACACTCCATAAGCTAAGTCTGGGTGATATCAATAAAGCTGAACCAATTAATATCAGTTACACTTTCAGGAAAAACCTTGCAGGCGAGTTCGACCAGATTTTTGATGAGACGTGGGCCCAAGTGGAAGAAAATTATTATGATGATCAGTTTCATGGTATTGATTGGAAGGCAATTAAAGCCACCTACAAGAAGTACCTACCTTATTTGAACAATAGAAACGACCTGAGAGTCCTATTGAATGATATGCTTGGCGAGCTAAACTCAAGCCATCAGGGTTTCTATTCATATGGTGATGAGGAAAAGGTGATGAATACAGAAGCGACGATGGAGACAGGAATAGTATTTGATGATGCTAATCCGCTGAAGGTGAAATCTATCTTAAATGGCGCATCTGCCGATAAGGTAAATATTGATATCAAGCCTGGTGACATCCTGAAAAAAGTAAACGACAAGGAAGTAGACCCATCTATCGACCGTTATTTCTACTTCACCAATCCATCAGCCGATAAGGAAGTGAGCCTAACTTTTGACCGTAAAGGCAAAAGTATCATAGCAATCATTCATCCACAACCAAGCCTTTACATGGATTATTATGAAAACTGGATTGATAATAATGAGGCTCTGGTAAACGAGAAAAGCAATAACCGCATAGCCTATGCTTGTATGAAAAATATGGGCCAGCCCGAATACGAAAAGTTCTATATCAAAATGTCTCAAACCCTTCAAAATAAAGATGCGCTGATACTGGACCTAAGGTATAATACTGGTGGGAATGTACATGATGAAGTATTGCAATTCCTATCCCAACGGTCTTACCTGAAATGGAAATACAGGGGCGATGGCTATACCACCCAACCTAATTTTGCCCCATCGGACAAGCCTGTAGTTTTGCTCATTAACGAACAATCGCTCAGCGATGCCGAAGTGACCGCACAGGGATTTAAGGCACTGAAACTGGGTACTATAATTGGCAACGAAACCTACCACTGGATAATTTTCACCGGTGAGGGTTCATTGGTTGATGGTTCAGTAGTGCGCTTGCCAGGCATTGGTTGTTACAGCCTTGATGGTAAGGACCTTGAATTAACCGGTGTCGCCCCCGACATAAAAGTAATCAACACCTTTAAAGATAAACTCAACAATAAAGACCCCCAACTGGAAACAGCCATAAAGGAGATAATGAAGAAATTGGGTAAGTAAAAGAAGAAAACAATTTTCCTAATAATTCGACTTTTCAAAAAATCTTTCAAATCAAGGGAAAACCCTGGTAATATCGGGGTGGTAACAATATCACCTGCCACAAGTGGTCGGGCAGCCCTATATTTATCTTCCACCAGGGTATATATGTAAAAAGTATTGTCTTGTGGAGAGATGACCCAATATTCTTTTACCCCGGCCTCCTCATAAATGTCATATTTGTTGCGTAACTCCTTGTCATTATTGCCCGGTGAAAGTACTTCGGCCACTATATCCGGTGCACCAATACAACCTTTAAAATCGTATTTAGACTTGTCGCAAACCACACATACATCAGGTTGCAAAACGGTATAAATAGCCTTGTCTTCAATGTTTTTCTTAGGCAATCGAACATCAAATGGTGCTACAAATGCCCTGCAAT
>CAIWHI010000365.1 GCA_903912435.1 uncultured Bacteroidota bacterium
GACCAAATGGGCCTCTCAGTAAAAACTGTAGAAAACCAAATGGGCAAAGCATTGAGAATTTTGAGACAAAAACTGGCTGACTTTTTACCCATCCTACTATTATTGATAACCAATTTTAAAAATTGAACCGTGAACATGAATCAGGCTATGAGTGACGATATTTTGGTAAAATACCTTGCAGGTGAAGCAAGCGAGGAGGAACAAGCAGAGGTGCAGCAATGGCTGAAAAACAATCCTGCCAATAAAAAATATTTTTACGATTTGAAGCTAATCTGGAACCTGAGTACGCACAACTCACCTACCAGCACGGTGAATGAAGATGAAGCATGGGCAAGGTTCAAGCAAAGGATTGATGGAGGGAAACCAATCGCTAAATCAAGGGCATTTGCACAGTCGTATAACTGGATGAAGATAGCTGCTGTGCTAATATTGTTGGTGGGATGTGGTGCCTGGTTTTACAATAGTTATTGGACTGGGAAAAACATTGAGCCTGCAATAGCTGCCCTGCCAAAAGCAATTACTAATACACCAATTGCATCAGCCCATAAACCAGAAACAAAAATAGATACCAACTCAAAAACAAAGCAGGAAATCCCAGGTACCAATGATGTGGTAACCGTACAAAAAACAAGCAGGATAATTGCATCAAAGGATATTAAAACCAAGCAATCGGTAATTGTTAGAGACCCAGGTAATGGATATATCTGCAATAATACCCCATGCCCTATCCAGATATGCATCAATCAAACGATGAAATGCCCAAACAATAAACCTGCTGCCATAACCACTTACAGCACCCTGCAACCCGACCAACAGGGCGAACTAGACTATAAAGCAAATAATAAAATAGCCAAAAATTGTTCGCTTACCATCAAAGACATAGAGATAAAGAGCATAGCGACCGGTGAGATGATTATCCTGAATGAAAACTCATCTCCAGCTACGGCGCAGGAATTGTTCAGCTATATTACGAGGCAGAAAAAAGGGGATATACTGGCAGGTAGTTTTCACAAAGATTGCAATAATCAGGTTGGTGAGCATGGGCTGGTATTTGATAGCAAGGACGGGAACTGGGTAATGCAATAAGCTAAATTCCACTTGAGTCAACATTAGAAAACAGAGAATTCACATTTCTTAAAACATAAAATTTAACCCTTCAATAGGTAGGCTTGCCAATTTTTTGCCAAAAAAACACACAATACAATCATGTATTAATTAACCATACAACCATAACAAAATAAAAAGAAAACCGATTATGAAAAAACTAATCATGGCCATGCTTTGCCTATGCATTATGCCCCTACTATCCATTGCCAAAGTGGACAACCTAAATAGCCCTGCAAAAAAGGGCTATCATTTTACCCTCAAAATTCAGGGAACCAGTGACACAATGGCTTACCTGGTGCACTATTATGGCAAATCGGGACCCACGGTATTCAAGTCTGACTCGGCACGAATTGATAAAAATGGACTAGCCGAATTCAGAAGTAGGGACCTGGATTTTGTGGGTGGTATCTATTTGATAATGCTTTCAGGCAAAAAGACCAGCTTTGAAATATTGTTGAATCCTGGCGTAGATTTTAGCATAACCTTAAATGGAGATAAAATACCTGGGGATATAAAATTCAAAAACTCATCCGAAAATGATCGTTTTCAGGAATACCAGACCCTAATGAGCGCCTTTGCAAAAAAGCAAGAAGCCTATAAGAGTGAATTAGCCAAAGCCAAAAACGCTACGGACACTACCGATATCAGAAACCGGGGAAGTAAAGACGTGCAGGAATTGAATACCTATAGGAAGGATTATTCAGCCAAATTCCCCGGCACCTTATTATCCAATATTTTTGGTGCAATGGAAATACCAGAAGTACCGACAGGTGACCATTTTTTACCGGACGGCAAAACAAAGGACTCGGCGTTTGCCTACAGGTACTATAAAAGCCATTATTGGGATGGGTATAATTTTCAGGACGACAGGCTAATCTTTACACCAATTTATGATGGACGGCTGGAAGAATACATGAATAAATTTGTGGTGCCCGTGCCAGATAGTGTAAAGAAAGAATGCGACATGCTTCTAAGTAAAACCCGTGGCACTAAAGACCAATTTCATTATACGCTTTGGTTCCTTACGCGATTTGCAGAAAATAGCAAAATTATGGGAATGGACGAGGTTTTCGTGCACCTGGTTGAGAACTACTACATGAAGGGAGATGCAACGTGGCTGAATAATGATGAACTGGATAAGTACATAAAGCGTGGTCAGGCAATTGCCCCAACTGTACTTGGCAACCTTGCCTACGAACTAAAATTGCCTGATATATTTACCCAAAAGGAAATAAGTCTGCATGGTATAAAAGCAAAGTACACCTTGCTATTATTTTACTCCCCCACCTGCGGCCATTGCCAAAAAGAAATGCCACTAATTGATTCGGTATATGAAGCAGCACTAAAGGATAAGGGAGTAAAAGTCTATACAATGGCCACTGAGGGTGATGAAAAATCTATTGGCGATTTCCTCACTAAACTAAAAGTGGATAAAAAATGGACCAATACCTGGGACCCAAAAAAAGTAAGCAATTACCATAACATGTATGATGTATACAGTACCCCTACTCTGTATTTGCTAGATGATAAGAAGAAAATAAGGGGTAAGAGAATTGACCATACCAATATAACCGGCCTGGTAGAAATGCTGGACAAAAAAGAAAAGGATTCGAAAAAGTAGTATTGAAGCCCCTATAAAAATTAAAATTTGATTTAATGAGATTTTGAGGTGCATTATTGTATTGCACCTCAAAATTTTTTATTGCAACAATATTAAATATAAAGCTCCGTTCTAGTCTACCCTCCAGTATTTTATATCACTATATAATTTCATTACTCTTTTTATCAACCCCCCAAAATCAAAAACATGAATTTTATAACAAAACTATTAGGCTTTATCCTGCTTTTAAGCGCATCAATATCCAGCGCACAGAGCGGCAATATTACTATGGCCGGCAATGTACCGCCAAGAGGAGATACTGCCGAAAACAACCGACTGCTAAGCGCATTAAATGAGCTTCTCAATCTGACTGACAAGCCCTATAAAGACAATCCTTATATTTTAAAAGCCGACCTGCCGGAGACTGCTGTGCTGCTTGATGAATTCAATGATATAGGCAAAAGCAATAAGTACAAGGATGCATATTTTTATAAGGGTTATCTTACCAATCAGGTGCACCTAAATGATAGCGATTGCATCTTACAAATATCCTACATAGGGGTAAATGAGGGTATCCCTTTAACGAGGGCCTGCTTTACGCTACTCGCAAAGAAAAGGAACAACCAA
>CAIWHI010000366.1 GCA_903912435.1 uncultured Bacteroidota bacterium
CTGTTAACTCAGAATGGGACAGGACTTTTAAAATTAATGCACAGAACAACACCGTATCTATATCCCGCAACGACCTGAAAAATACAAGGTATACGATAAAGATAAGCTGTGTGGTAGACGGCAAAAATTATTATCAGGAATCAGATATATTATTGCACTCCTAATGAATACACTAACCTGGACAATGGCGTTTGTAATGGGCTTCACAGGCAGCCTGCACTGTGCAGGTATGTGTGGCCCTATAGTCTGGATTATGCCCTTTCAGGCCTTCAATGGCATAAAGAAACTATTGGCATTGGGCTTATACCATGCAGGCCGCATATCAGTTTATGCCTTGCTAGCATTGGTGCTGCATTCTTTTCGTGGTTTGTTCGATCCTAAAGTACAACAGTATATTTCCATAGGGTTGGGTGCAATATTGCTTATAATAGGTATTCTATCCTTCATTCCCAATCATTCGGCTAAATTCAAACTACCATGGGCCGATATGGTGAAAACCAAGTTGAGCCACATCATAGGCCGCCCAGGTTTAAGTACCTTATTAATTTCAGGCATGCTGAATGGCTTATTGCCTTGTGGCCTGGTTTATATGGCCTTGTCAGCTAGCCTTGCAGCCACCAGTAGTGCCCAAGCTGCGGGAATGATGTGTGTATTTGGCATTGGTACTTTACCTATGTTGGTGAGTATCACCTTACTGAAATCAAAGCTCACATTCATTCGCACAAATAGTGTTCGCCAATTGGTGCCTGTAGTGGTTTTTGCTTTTGGTTGCCTTTTTATCCTCCGCGGAATGAACCTGGGTATTCCTTATTTAAGCCCCAAAGTTGTTGTAGAACAGCATGGTATCAAATCATGTTGCTGTCATAAGAAGTAATGAATTAGTTTTCTACTTCCTAATCCGTCATTCATATTTCAACTCATTGACCTCAAAATCGGAAAGCTTAGGCACCAGGATTTGGGGCAAATGCAGATGTATGTAAACTACTATGACCGCCATGTAAAAGAAAAAGATGAAAACCCTACAATTGGTATTATCATTTGCAAAGACAAGAGTGATGCTTTGGTGGATATTACCCTACCTGAAAACCAAAGCCAGATTTTTGCATCGCGGTATAAGTTATTCTTGCCAACTAAAGACGAATTATTGAAGCTGGTGACTGAATAAAATAGTTATTATTCAGCAGGGTTAACAACTTAAAATCTACTTCCATTTCAATATATATAGTGTTTGCCTCCCATTTAGTCAAGTTAACATCCCCTTCAAATCCCCATTACCTCACAACTCGTCTTTTTTTTGTAGCTTGCCATTCCTTATGGCATCCCCTTCAGATTATTATTTCAACAAAAAACAGCAATTCAGTTTACTACTTTCTTCAGCAGATAAGCAAATCAGCCAGATGGCTATGTTCCGGTTATGGGTAGCTATCGGGGGGCTTGGCTTGGGTGTCTGGGCATTCAGGAGTGGGGTTAATTATTATTGGTGGTTGGCCGGTATCGCTACTTTATTGTTTTTATACCTTGTAAGGAAGCATCAGGTACTAAGCACCAAACGAGAGGAACTAAAACTAAATCTTTACCTTATTGATACTGAATTGCAGGCTTTGGAGGGTAATTTTTCATCCTACGATAATGGCCTCATTAATACCGATATAAAGCACCCTTATACCTATGACCTTGATATTTTTGGAATTGGCTCGGTTTATCAATCTTTGGCAAGAACTGTAACTATTGGTGGAGCATCATTGTTGGCAACTAGATTATCATCTTTGACTCTTGAAATAAGCACCATCACCCAAAGGCAGCAAATTGTCAATGAATTAGCATCAATACCCGATTTTCTCCTCAACTTCAGGGTAGCGGGACTAATTGTAAAAGAAGGACCTAAAGATCAGGAGCGCATCACGAAATGGCTTGGTGCCGAAGATTTGTTTATCAATAACATGTTGGTGAAAATCATGTCGTTATTAATGCCCACCTTGTCAATTGTTGGCATTATATGGTCATTCTACATTGGTGGTATGTGCCCATGGCTTATTTATGTGGTGCTCATTAACTGGTTGCTGATGGGCGCTTTCTCCAAAAAAGTAAAGACTTCAATTGCTCAAATGGGCAATTGTGCAATGTTGATTGATAAGTATACCAGCTTATTGATGCAGGTAGCAAGCACAGAATTTAAAAATGAATGGCTCAAAAAAAGTGCCGCAGATGCAGCAAAGAATCTGGAGGGTATTAATAGATTTAAAAAGTCGGCTCATTTATTCGAAAACCGCAGTAATGGCTTAACCGGCCCTATCATGAATACCCTATTTATTTTCGATTTTTACTGTTTGTTGCAATTAGAGGGTTGGCGCAAGGACAATAAGCAGGCGCTACTTAGTGCAATGGATAATATGATTGAAATGGATGTGTATATCAGCAATGCTGTTTATACCTTCAACAATCCCCAGTTTAAATACCCTGAAATTACCGCACCGGGCACGGAATTGCGGGCTATTAACCTCAGGCATCCCTTATTGAATCAAAAAAACGCTGTAGGTAATGATGTGAGTATGGGTAAGAATGAGCAGTTCTACCTGCTTACAGGAGCCAATATGACTGGTAAGAGTACCTTTATCCGTACCATAGGTGTAAGTATAGTTTTGGCTAATCTCGGCCTGCCACTACCTGCCCAGGAAATTTCACTGCCCATTTTTCAGTTGTTTACTTCTATGAGGATTACCGATTCGGTGCAGGATGATATATCTTATTTCCGTGCAGAGCTGAACCGGATTAAGATGATAATGGACAATGTGAAATCGGCCACTTTGCCATATCTCATTCTTTTAGATGAACCGTTAAGGGGTACCAACTCAACCGATAAACAACAGGGTACCCGCTCCATTGTTGAAACCCTACTCAAATACCATTCAATGGGTATTATTGCTACCCACGATACCGGACTATGTGATATGGAGCCATCGCACCCAGGTAAAATAAATAATTACTATTTCGAGAGCAAGGTGGAGGCTGGGGGGCTATCATTCGATTTTAAGCTTAAAAGAGGTGGTTCTACATCCAATAATGCCACCATATTGATGAGGCAAATGGGTATCATAGAATAGTGTTTTTCTTTATCATTTATTTAACGTAGTTAAGGATTTACCTAATTTGTTTGGTGGTATTAATAGTACAACCAAAACTTAACTACTATGCGCTCAAAAAAATTATTATGGCTACTGCCCCTTTTGTTCACTATGGCTTGCGGCAATTCAAGCCGGAATGAAAATAAGTCGGCTACTAAAATGATTGATGCATCGCCAGTTGCAACACCTGCATCGGCACCAGTGCCAGCCAGTGCAGATAGAGCCTCGGAAAATGAACAAACAGGTGGTGCCAACATAGCCACCGACTCTGTAACTACTGGCCTTGCTTCCACAAACGTAGCAAGTAGTGCTTATAGTAATTCAACCCCCTTAAATTCTCCACAACGTAAAATTACCCGCACCGCAGATTTTAAATGTAAGGTGAATGATGTGTTTGAAACATCTAATAAGTTGGAGGCAATGGTAAAGGCATTGGGTGGGGTAGTGCAGGAAAGTAATATGCAAAATAACTACCCTGAAACAAGAAGCATGAATTATAAACCCGATTCTTTGCGTCAGATAAGGGTATTTACATCAAGTGCTAATCTGGTGCTTAGGGTGCCTTTCCAGCATCTTGATTCTGTTATTCATGCCCTACCAGGCATGGTATTATTTATTGATTCAAGGGTGCTAGCTCAAAATGATGTTACCTACGGCTATCTTTCCCATAAATTGAAAAAGGAGAATGCTGATAGGTCAGTTGCAAATTTGCATAGGATTAATGCAAGTAAAAGTAAAGATGCGCTCAATATTCAGCAATACGTCGATAATAAGGATGATGAAAA
>CAIWHI010000367.1 GCA_903912435.1 uncultured Bacteroidota bacterium
AACATACAAAAATGTTTGAAAAAGGCTTGCTTTTTAACGGTATAACTTTCAGGGTTTTGAGCAAATTTTGTATATTATGCTACAATAATACCATCCCTGTCGGGATTGAAAAATAAGTGGTTGATTTAGCTTTATTTAACGAAGATACCCCCCAATAATTCTATTACAAATTTCCCCTTCGGTTTTCTGGTTCTCAACTATCTTACAATCGTTCTAAACGTAATGTTAATCCTGCCATCGCCTATCTTAGGTTCTTTAGGGATACTGTGCAACCAATGGTGTTGGGTAGCCCCTTTCATTTTTAGTAAGCTACCATGCCCCAAAATTATTTTTACATTAGGTAGCTTATCAACAGCATGTTTCAAAAGGAAAGTCCTGGGGCTACCAAAACTTACCGAACCTATAACCGGATTGATGCCCAGTGATTTTTCGTTGTCCCGGTGCCAACCCATACTATCGTTCCCATCACGGTAATAATTGAGCAAGGCACTATTAAATTGATGCCCGGTTTCTGTTTCAATTCTATCCTTTATCATTAACAACTCAGGAGTCCAATCCAAGGGTTCCATAGTCACCCCTGAATATTTGTATGCCATTCCTTTATCCCCATACCAGGCCGCGAACCTTGGCTGCATGATTTCTTTTCCAAACATTTTTATAGACTCGTGTCGCCATTCTATCTGGTTAGCGAGAATGGTGAATAATCTGGCACTTTCATTATGACTGAAAAAGCCTGGGTAATAAAATGCTTCACCATCATAGGGTAGTTGGTTTTCCTGTGTTATTATATTGGTCATTTTGCTGGTGTTGTAAGCGAGGTTAAAGGAAGCGAAATAATTTCAATGTCAAGAAAACATTCTTTAGAAACATTACATATTTTAAGTACGATAACCAAAAAATTTACACTATTTTGCCACGAATCATTGTGGTAAGTCAACAGGCGATCAATACCCAGAAATTGTTAAAACGTTATGAAAAATGAAATTGAAAAATTAACTGGTTATACCGAACTTCTGAAAGGGATTTCTGGCATTTATTCAAATGCTCAGGAACAGGCTGCAAGGTATATTAATTCCTTAATGGTTAGTACCTATTGGGAAATAGGCCGGCATATAGTTGAATTTGAACAAGGTGGAAGCAATAAAGCAACATACGGCGCAACTTTGCTCGTAAATTTGTCTAATGACCTCTCTTTATTACATGGCAAGGGGTTTAGTCGCTCCAATTTATATAATATGCGCATGTTTTATGTGCGTTATCCAATTTTCCAGAAGGCTTCTGGAAAATTGAGTTGGAGCCATTATGTTGAGCTTCTGAAGATTGAAAATGACTTAGAGCGCAGTTTTTATGAACAACAGGCAATTCAAGAAAATTGGTCTATTCCAGAGTTGCAAAGGCAAAAGAAAGCCTCATTGTTTCTTCGCCTTGCAGCATCTAAAGATAAGGAAGGTCTCTTGAAATTAGCTAACAAAGGACAAATTATTCAAAATCCATCTGATATAATAAGGGAACCTTATGTGCTTGATTTTTTAAAAATACCAGAACCCTACAATACTTCAGAGAATAATCTTGAAAATCTTATTATAGATAATTTACAGCATTTTTTATTAGAATTGGGCAAAGGCTTTGCTTTTGTTGGAAGACAATATCGGGTAACGCTTGCAAACAGACACCACTATGTGGATTTGGTATTTTATCATAGAATATTAAAGTGTTTTGTATTAATAGACCTAAAAAAGGAAGAGGCAGGTTATAGTGATATTGGGCAAATGAATATGTACCTTGGTTATTTTGAAAATGAACAAAATGTAGAAGGTGATAATCCGCCAATAGGTATAGTAATGGCAAGGGAAAAAGATGAACTGCAAATAAAATACGCAATGCATAATGTGAGTTCGCAACTCTATGTAAGTAAATACCAGCTTTATCTTCCAAATGAGACTGAACTAAGAAATGAAATTGAAAGAATTTACAACCAAAATGAAGATAACACACAAGTGTAAGTGCACTATTTCATCTTTGATATTCCAGTTTTTAAAGTTTCTAATGTTCATTCAAATAGCTAGAAAATAGATGAATAATTCATCTCTTACCAATAAGCCCACACAATTTATTGTATATTTCTGCCTCGAAAAAAAGCCTTTTATGTATAAAATACTCCTTCTGCTTCTATTGTTGGTACTATCACACGGTTTGCAGGCGCAATCCATTAGTATTATTCCCCAGCCTGTGAGCCTTGTGGAGCAAAAGGGGAGTTTTGTAATAGAAGGCAAAACAAGTATTAATTATAGCAAGCAGGCTAAGGGCTGTAAGGAAGCAGCAACATTTTTGAGCCATGCTATAAATGAAATAAGTGGCCTAAGCCTCCCTGAAAATGCAAAAGTTGCACAATCAATCCAGCTAGATATAACATCAAAGCATGAACTAGGGAAGGAGGGCTACCAACTTAAGGTAAGCCCCTCGGGTATTCTTATCAATGCCAATGATAGGACAGGTCTGGTATATGGTATACAGACATTGTTGCAGCAATTACCAGCAGTAAGAACCAATGCGGCCCTGGCGGTGCATAGTATGGAGGTAATAGATTATCCACGGTTTAAGTGGCGGGGTATGCACCTTGATGTGAGCCGCCATTTCTTTTCGCCAGATATGATTAAGGAATACCTGGACCTTATGGCCAGGTATAAGATGAATGTGTTTCACTGGCACCTGGTTGATGACCAGGGCTGGCGTATTGAGATTAAGAAATACCCCGAACTGAACAGGATAAGTAGCTGGCGGGTAGATAAGCTGGATAGAATATGGGGTGAGCGGCCACAAGCCACCGAGGGTGAAATACTTACTTATGGAGGTTATTATACCCAGGCCCAGGTAAGGGAAATTGTAGCCTATGCCGCAATGCGCAATATCACCATAGTGCCCGAAATTGAGATGCCGGGGCATAGTGCCTCAGCTATTGCGGCCTACCCATGGCTCAGTTGTACTAACAAGCCCCAAAAACCTATGACTGGTGGTAATTATAAGGATATTGCCTCTAACTATTGTGCGGGCAATGACTCGGTTTTTCATTTTGTGCAGGATGTATTAAGTGAGGTTATTGCTATATTCCCTTCGGCCTATATACATGTGGGTGGTGATGAGGTGGATAAAGAACCGTGGAAAAAATGTAGCCGCTGCCAGGCAAGGATGAAAAAGGAGGGGCTAAAAGATGAGGCCGAATTGCAGAGTTATTTCATGAAGCGGGTGGAAAAATTTCTGGAAGGGAAACACCGTAAGATGATGGGTTGGGACGAGATTTTGGAAGGGGGCCTAGCACCCGGTGCTGCTGTGATGAGCTGGCGGGGAGAGCAAGGTGGTATAGATGCTGCCCGAATGAATCATGATGTGGTTATGACCCCTGGTACCCCCTGTTATTTCGACCATTACCAGGCCGGGCCTGAGGGCGAACCAATAGCAATAGGGGGTATGAATACCCTAAAGCGTGTATATGATTATGATCCACTGCCCAAAGAACTGAAGCCACAGGAAGCAGCATATATTATGGGAGCCCAGGCCAACTTATGGACTGAATATATTAGTGCCAATGAGCAGGTAGAATATATGGTGCTGCCCCGTATGCTGGCCCTGGCCGAGGTGCTCTGGAGCAAAAAGGAAAACAAAGACTGGCAAGGTTTTAATGAAAGGCTTCATCCACAGTTCAGGTATTTCGACCAGAAAGGATACCATTATTGTAAGGGCGATTTCAAGGCTGATATTAAACCGGTGGCTAAAGAAGGCCACCTCACTGCCGAAATGAGTACTGAACAATTAGGTGCCACCATCTGCTATACCACAGATGGTTCTGAACCTGATGCAGGTAGCCAAAAATATGAGCACCCTATTAGTATCGATTCCACCATGACTATAAAAGCCATAACCCTAATGAGGGGTAAGGTGATGAGTGCAAAGCCATCGGTGCAGCGGTTTGAGATGCATAAGGCAGTAGGGCATGATGTGGTATATACCAA